>JAZLCS010000137.1:0-3002 GCA_045614385.1 Acutalibacteraceae bacterium
GGACGGTAATTTTTACAGAAAACATATTTGAAATTTATGATGCGGACTCAGGCTTGGAGCACGCAAAGAAAGTTGATTTGTGAACGGGTTTCCTTTTTCCGCACAGCTATTCTTACGGTCTGTAATGAAGATAAATAATTCTGCCGATATCGTCAATTCTCCAGACGTAGGCGATTGCTTTTCTGTAGATATAGTTAAGCTTTGATTTCAGAGTTTTAAGTTTGAAGTTGAATTCTCTCGGCTCAACCGTATCATAAAGCTGTGTGACGCATTTGCATTCGCTGTCCGTTTTGATTTGTGTTGCGGCAAGGACAAATAAATTTTTGTCGTAGGGCAACCTGATTGATTTTGCACCGTTTGTTTCTATCTCATATTTAAAGAAGAAAAGCTGATGCGCATAATCATCGCCTTTGGCGGAGTGGGTGTGGGTGCATTCCCATCCCAGAACATCGGTTTTGATTTTTGCCGTACGCTTCATGCCGTATAAATCCCAAGCGAAGGGTCTTTCTTCGATGTCGCTGACTTTGATTTTAACGGGTTTGCCATCAACGTCAAACGTGTATTCCTTGTCACCGTCAAGGCTTGCGCAAAGAATAACAAGTTTGTTGTATCCGCCGTCAAGGGTGAGCGTTTGTCCGTCTGCAATCAAAGAATCGTATTCGCCTTTATTCAAAGCAAAATCAACTCCGCCGCTTGTGATGATATTCGGAACAAGTTCTTCGGGAATTGTGTAATTCTTGCCGTGAATACCGTTACCCGAACGTGACTGATTTGAAGAAAAAGCCTTTGTATTAAGCGGGAGCTCAATGAATGAACACGGAGCGGTTTTTCCTTTATTATCCATAGGCGCAAGAGTTAAAGCAAAGCTCTTGATTTCATAAGGATTCATATCAAACACAAGCGAGCCGTCTTTTACTGTTGCGTCACCGATATGCTCTTCGGAAGCGTAAATTTCACGGGCGGAAACTATGCCGTTGCCAAGCGATAATCTTGCATTTTTATGAGCTTTGTTGCAGCCTTCGTTTACTCTTACAACAATTTCATCTGTGTTTTCCGCTTTCTTGATTGTACGGATGATAATTTCGTTGTCGGAAATATTCGCAAAACTGTAGCAAGCGCCGAGAATACCCGTATGTTTATCGGCAACAAAAGCCGCCATGGGAGCGCTGAATTCACGGGCGGCTGCCTGTACCCTTGAAATATCCGAACCCTTATGAGCGCAGATTGCATAGCCGTAACGGTTAAGACCGAGATCCATCATGCTCTGAACAGAAGCGGGTCTTGAGTTGTTGAGAGGTGTGAGTATAACCGTCATTCTCAGAGTGTTATCCGCAAATTTATCCCAACCGTATTTGCAGTCGCTTAAAACGGAAACGCCGAATTCTTCATTTTTATCGGTTAAGTCAACCCATTTCTGTGCAGGAACTTCATAAATTTCGGGCTTTGCGTTGCCTCTTTTTATTGCTCCGAGACCAAGGTCAAATGTTGCTTCTTCATTTGAGCAGGCAAAACTGAAAATGTTTTTGCAAAGCGTTCTCTGATTGTTCCAGTCAAATTCGCACTGAACTTCAACCATATCCGAGCCTGCGGAAAGTGAAATATTATTTGTGAAAACCGAATCATCGCATTGCTGAATGACCTGAATTGTGCATTTTGCGGGACCTTCTTCGATTATTCTTGATTTAACAAGCTTTGCAATTCTGTTGTGATTTCTTATTGATTGCTTGTATTTGATTTCCCAAGCAGGATAAAGCCAGCCACCCACATAATTATCAAAAATTCCGAGAACGATGGGCTCTTTGAGCAGTTCTTTGCCAATTTCTTTGTCGTATATCGAGCCGATATCTCCGTTTTCGTTAAGGGTGACGGTATAACGCTCGTTTTCAAGAGATTTTTCGGAAACCTTGAGTTCTGTTCTGATTGCAGAAGGAGTTCCACTCACGGTAACATCAAAAACGCAATATGAATGCGGTGGCATATCGGCAACAAATGCAATTGCTGTTTTGCCCTTGCTGATTGACGAAATCTGTGACGGAATTTCATTCCCGTTGCAGTCGCAAACGGAAATATGCCTGAATTCGCCGTCAAGAGTTGCGGTGACACAGCTCTTTCTTCTGAATTCCATATGATTGTTGACAACTACGGGAATACCTTTACAGAACGACGTGTCAAGCATTGAAGCAACAGCTGAAATGCTCTTTTCGTATTCGTGAGCCAGCTGGTTGAGCGAAAGACCGTAGTCGTTCCACGAACGGAGATATGCTCTCTGAACGGATGTGCCGGGCAGGTCATCGTGGAACTGATGGTTGATTATTCTTTTCCACGAGGTGTTCAGTTCTTTCTGAGGGTACTTTGCCGTGCCGAGCCATTCTGCAGTGACGGCGGCTCTTTCTGCCATATCGGCAAGCTCTTCGCCGCGTTTGTTCCAGCGCTTGCTGATTGCCCTTGCGGTATAGCCTGCCGTGCCGTGGTCGGTCAGAAGAAATTCATTGTTCCACAAAGGCAGTTTATCGCGGTCAGCTTCGGTCATCTCCGTCATAATCTGCTTAAAAACCTTATCAGACGGCGAAGAATGGACAATTATATCCGACTTATCGTTCTTCTTCATATTTTTACGAAGGTTTCTTATGGAAATCGGCAGAGGTCCGCCGCCTCTGTCACCTATACCGTGAAAAATCTCAGTGGCATTGAGACCGTGTGTTTCACTCTCCGCAAGCTTTTCTTTGATTGCCTTGTTTTTACGAAGATTATTGAGAACGGCAACGTAGTTATGCATTTTGATGCTGGCAATGATATATTTACCGTCAGGTCCGTACCACTTGCCTATATCAAAAGGCTGACCGTAGGTGCTTCCCCAACTGAGCTTCTGAGTTGTGAAACCGTAAAGATTTGAGTGCCTTGCAATTGAAGGCAGGGCATAGCCGAATCCGAAGCAGTCGGGCAGGAATACGTCACGGCTTCTTATTCCGAATTTTTCATTGAAATATTCATTGCCGAGAAGA
>JAZLCS010000138.1:0-14175 GCA_045614385.1 Acutalibacteraceae bacterium
CAAGCGTTGATTTCTTCGCTTTCGTCAAGCTTGGGAAGAAGACCCTGAGCCTTAAGGTATCTTGCAGCGATTGTGCCGATATCCATAAGGTTAACGGGCTTTGTTCTGTTGCAAGCCTTTCTTGCATCGATGTATTCGTCATACGCCTTCTGAAGAAGTTCATCCTCAAACTTAACGGAATCAATGTTTGTGAGGAAGGTGGTATGACGGCAGTGGTCTGACCAGTATGTATCAATCATTCTGATTTCTGTGATTGTGGGGTCACGGTCTTCGCTGATAAAATACTTCTGGCAGAATTTGATATCGTCAAGGTCCATAGCAAGACCGTAATCGGCAACGAAAGCCTTAAGACCCGCTTCGTCGAGAGCGATGAAGCCGTCAAGAGTTTTTACCGATTCGGGGATATCATAATCCGCAACAAGAGTTTCATACTTCTCGAGAGAAGCTTCTCTTGATTCAACGGGATTGATTACGAATTTTTTAATCTGTGCAAGCTCGTCGTCGGTGATGTTGCCGTAAAGGCAATAAACCTTTGCCGATCTTACAAGAGGTCTTTCGCCCTTTGAGATAATCTGAATGCATTCTGCGCAGGAATTTGCTCTCTGGTCAAACTGACCGGGGAGGAATTCAACGGCAAAAAGTCTGTCGCATTCAAGGTTGGGTTCTTCTGTGATGTCGTCAAGCTGAGGCTCGGAAAGAACGGTGCCCTTTGAATAATCAAAAAGCTCTTTTTCAATCTTTTCAACATCGTAGCGGTTAAGGATTCTTACCTTCTCAAGGCTTGCAATGCCGAGAAGGGAAACAAGCTCGTTTTTGAGCGCGCGAGCTTCATTATCAAGACCCTTTTTCTTTTCAACATAAGCTCTGTATACCATAACTGTTAAACCTCCAAAGCCTTTTTGCCGATATCCTTACGGTAATAGGCGTTTTCAAAATTAACTGTTTTAACTGTTTCATATGCTTTTGCGATTGCATCGGCAAGGGTGCCTGCGGTTTCGGTCACGCCGAGTACTCTGCCGCCTGCGGTGAGCAGCTTGCCGTCAGAAAGCTTTGCACCTGCAACGTAAATGTTTTTGTCGGCAGGCATTGTGATTTCAAAGCCGCTTTCATATTTCTGAGGATAGCCGTCGGACGCCATAACAACACAGCATGCGCTCTTTTCGCTGAACTTAACCTGCTCTGCGGTAAGAGTTCCTGCGGCAACGCTCTTCATAATCTCAAAAAGGTCGCTTTCAAGCAGGGGAAGAACAACCTGAGTTTCGGGGTCGCCGAAACGGCAGTTATATTCGATAACCTTGGGGCCGTTCTTGGTTATCATGAGTCCGAAGTAAAGGCAGCCTTTAAATGTTCTGCCCTCGGCATTCATTGCGTTGATTGTGGGAAGGAAGATTTCCTTCATGCATCTCTCGGCAACATCAGCCGTATAATAGGGGTTGGGAGCGATTGTGCCCATGCCGCCGGTGTTAAGACCCTCATCGTTATCCTTTGCTCTCTTATGGTCCATTGAAGAAATCATCGGAACAACAACCTTGCCGTCTGTGAACGAAAGAACGGAAACTTCGGGGCCTTCAAGAAATTCTTCAATAACAATCTGGTTGCCGCTTTCGCCGAACTGCTTGTCCTGCATGATGGAAATAACTGCGTCCTTTGCTTCCTCACGGGTCATCGCGATGATAACGCCCTTGCCGAGTGCAAGACCGTCTGCCTTGATAACGGTGGGAATGGGAGCGGTTTCGAGATAAGCGAGAGCCTTGTCCGCATCGTCAAAAACTTCATATGCGGCTGTGGGAATGCCGTATTTCTTCATAAGGTTTTTGGAGAAAACCTTGCTGCCTTCAATGATTGCCGCCTTTGCCTCGGGGCCGAAGCAGGGGATGCCGAGCTTTGAAAGCTCGTCAACCGCGCCGAGAACAAGGGGGTCATCGGGCGCAACAACGGCAAAACCGATATCGTTATTCTTTGCAAAATCAACGATTGCGGGAATATCCTTTGCGCCGATTGCAACGCATTCCGCATCGTTTGCCATGCCGCCGTTACCGGGCAGGGCATATATTTTTTCGATTTCTTTGTTTTCTTTAAGTTTTTTGATGATGGCGTGCTCACGTCCGCCGCCGCCGACAACAAGAACTTTCATATAAACCTCCGTGAGTTTAATTCGTAATTATGAATTCGAAATGCGGAATTAAAGGATAGGCTCCGCCTATGACCGATTTATAAAACCGGAGCGAAGCGACCCTTAATTCCGAATTACGCATTACGAATTCCGAATTACAAATTGGATATTATTTCTTTGCAAATTAATTCCGCCGACATGGGCAGAATTTTCCATTCCGCTTGCTCCATAACACGCTTCTGGAGCGTTTCGGGAGTGTCGTCAGGCTCTATGTCAACGGCTTTCTGCATGATGATGCGTCCGCCGTCGGGGATTTCATTAACAAAATGAACCGTTGCGCCCGTCACCTTAACGCCGTAGCCGAGAGCCGCTTCGTGCACGCGAAGACCGTAAAATCCTTCGCCGCAGAATGACGGAATGAGTGAGGGGTGAACGTTGATTATTCTGTCTTTATAATGATTTGTGAATCTTTCGGAGAGAATGCTCATAAAGCCTGCAAGAACAATAAGGTCAATTCCGTCACCGTCAAGCAGTTCAATAAGCCTGCCCTCAAAATCGGGAGTTTCTTTTTTGAGAACGGTTTCGGTTCTGATATTTGCCTTTGCGGCTCTTTCAAGCGCATATGCGCCTGCTTTGTTGGAAATAACAAGAGTTATTTCGCCGCTGCTGATAATTCCTGCCGCCTGAGCGTCAATCAGTGCCTGCAGATTTGTTCCGCCGCCCGAAACGAGAACGGCAATGCGAGCTTTTTTCATATTTTCACTCCGTTCAAATTTTAATTCGTAATTCGTAATTCGGAATTCGGAATTAACGGTCGCTTCGCTCCGATTTTATAAATCGGTCATAGGCGGAGCCTATCCTTTAATTCCGCATTACGCATTCATAATTCCGAATTATTGTTATTTACCTCAGCAAATAACCACTTTTTCGTCGCCCGCAATAATTTCGCCGATGATATAAGCATCTTCGCCGTTTGCCTTGAGAACTTCGATTGCCTTGTCAGCGTCTTCCTTAGCAACAACGATGCTCATGCCGACGCCCATGTTGAAGGTGTTGAACATATCTCTTTCGGGGATGTTGCCTGTCTTTGCGATGAGGTCAAAGATGGGAAGAATCTTAAGCGCGGATTTATCAATTTTTGCGCCGAAGCCGTCGGGAATGCTTCTGGGGATATTCTCATAGAAGCCGCCGCCTGTGATATGAGAAACAGCCTTTACCGTTACTTCTTCAAAGAGAGCAAGCATGGGCTTAACGTAAATCTTTGTGGGAGTGAGAAGAGTTTCGCCGACTGACTTGCCGCCAAGCTCTGCAACGGGAGTTTTGATATCAGCGTTATCAACATCAAAGACTTTTCTTACAAGTGAGAAGCCGTTTGAATGAACGCCGCTTGAGGGAAGAGCGATAACAACGTCGCCCTCTTTCATCTTTGTGTTATCGAGAACCTTATCCTTATCAACAACGCCTACGCAGAAACCTGCAAGGTCATATTCGTCGATGGGATAGAAGCCGGGCATTTCAGCTGTTTCGCCGCCGATAAGAGATGCACCGGACTGAACGCAGCCTTCTGCGATACCGCTTACGATTTCAGCGATTTTTTCGGGAACGTTTTTGCCGCATGCGATATAGTCAAGGAAAAGAAGGGGCTTTGCGCCGCAGCAGATAATGTCGTTTGCGCACATAGCAACGCAGTCGATACCTACTGTGTCGTGCTTGTCCATGATGAATGCGAGCTTAAGCTTTGTGCCGACGCCGTCTGTGCCGCTTACGAGAACGGGCTTTGAGATACCTGTGAGGTCAAGCTCAAAGAGACCGCCGAAGCCCCCGATGTCGGACATTGCGCCCGCTGTGAGAGTTCTTTTGATGTGGGTTTTCATGAGTTCAACTGCTTTGTAGCCGGCTGTAATGTCAACGCCTGCTGCTGCGTAGCTTTCGCTGAAGCTTTTTTCCATAATTTATTCCTCCTGTGAAAATCACATATTTTACATTTTATAAGGGGTACGGGTGAAACCCGTCATTAACGCGCCGTTAGGCGTATATCATTGTGAGCAACGCGAACTTAACCTTTGCCGTTCCAGCAATAAGTGCAAACACATTCTGCGGGAAGTCCGATTGCTTCGATAAGACCTTCGATTGACTGATAGCCGAGAGTTGTGAGCTTAAGCTCCTTGCCGATGATCTCGCGGAGCTTTTTGCCTCTTTCGGTTGAAGCGTCGAGATATTCGTCTATATGCTTGTCACCCTCTTCGCCTTCAAGGTCATGAATGACGCGGCGGGCAATCAAATCATCGTCGCTGGTGTTGCGCGAGAAGTTGAGGTATTTACAGCCGTACATAATCGGCGGACAAGCGGAACGCATGTGAACCTCTTTAGCGCCGTGGGAATAGAGGAAATCAATGGTTTCGCGCATCTGAGTGCCTCTGACGATTGAATCGTCAACAAAGAGCAGGCTTTTGTTCTGAATCAGGTCGTGGACGGGAATCATCTTCATCTTTGCAACCTTGTTGCGCTCGTTCTGGTTTGTGGGCATGAAGCTTCTCGGCCAGGTGGGCGTATATTTGATGAAAGGTCTTGCAAAGGGGATGCCGCTTTCGTTGGCATAGCCGATTGCGTGGGGTGTGCCCGAATCGGGAACACCGCTTACATAGTCAATGCCGTTGCAAAGTCCGTTTGCTTTGTCTTCTCTTGCCATGACAGCACCGTTTTTGGTTCTCATCATCTCAACGCCGACGCCCTCATATCTTGCGGTTGGATAACCGTAGTAGCTCCAGAGGAAGGCGCAGATTCTGAGCTTTTCGCCCGGTTCTGCAATGGTATGAACTCTGTCGGGATAAATTCTTACGATTTCGCCCGGACCAAGCTCCTTTTCAAACTCATAGTCAAGCTTTTCAAAAGCGAAGGATTCAAAGGAAACGCACTTGCCGTCTGCATCGTTGCCGATGAGAATCGGAAGCCTGCCGACCTTATCTCTTGCGGCGATTATGCTTCCGTCTTCGAGCAGAATGAGAATTGAAATTGAGCCTTCGATTTTATTCTGGGCATGTCTGATGCCGTCAACAAAGCTTTCTTTCTGATTGATAAGAGCTGCAACCAACTCGGTTGAGTTAATTTTGCCCGAGGTCATTGTTGTGAAATGACCGCCGCCGTCAGAAAGAAATTCCTCTATAAGCTCATCGGCATTGTTGATGCAGCCGATGGTTGTTATCGCATAAACACCAAGGTTTGAGCGTATAAGAATGGGCTGCGGGTCGCTGTCGCTTATGCAGCCGATGCAGGCGTTGCCGTGCATTTCGTCGGTTATGCCGGCGAACTTTGTTCTGAAAGGTGAATTTTCGATGTTATGAATGTCGCGCTGAAATCCTTTTTTCTCGTTGACCGCCGCCATGCCGCCTCTGCGAGTGCCGAGATGCGAATGATAGTCAACGCCGAAAAAAACATCGAGAACAACATCGCGTCTGGATGTTGCGCCGAAAAATCCTCCCATAGATTTTACCTCCGGTAAATTAAATTCAGAATGCGTAATGCGGAATTCGGAATTTTATTTGTTAAATTTCTCTTCGATTTTTTCGTTTGCCGCAAGAACCTTTTCCGTTGCGGCTGCTCTTGCAGCGGCGAGCTTTTCTGCAAGCTCATCATCCGAAACCGCAAGAATCTGTACAGACAACAAAGCGGCATTAACCGCGCCGTCAATGGCAACAGTTGCAACGGGGATGCCGGCAGGCATCTGAACTGTTGAAAGAAGCGCGTCCATGCCGTCAAGAGTTGATGATTTAACGGGGATGCCGATAACGGGAAGGGTTGTGTTGGCTGCAACAGCCCCTGCAAGATGAGCTGCCTTGCCTGCAGCGCAGATGATTGCGCCAAATCCGTTTGCCTTTGCATTCTGAGCAAAATCCTTGCTCTGCTCGGGAGTTCTGTGAGCCGAATAAACGTGAACCTCGCAGGGCACGCCGTATTCCTTAAGAGTATTTATAGCTTTTTCAACAACAGGCAAATCGCTGTCGCTGCCCATAATAATTCCGACTTTCTTCATGTTAATCCTCCTTAATACAATAACTTTTATAATTATACAATATATAAGTAATTCGTTCAATAGTTTGGGGAATAAAATTTACATAATATTTGACCGATTATTTTGTGAGTAACACCAAAAGATATTTACCCCGCCAAACAGTATTGACAAAGCTGTTATAAACATGTTAAAATAAATGAAATTATTAGATGTGTCGGGTACAGCGGGTATCCGATTTTTTTATTACCAAGGAGTGAAACCATGTCATTAACAGAGCTTTTCATTATTGCCGTCGGTCTTTCAATGGATGCATTTGCCGTTGCCGTCTGCAAAGGTCTTGCAGTTAAAAAAGCCGGTATAAAAGAAATGGCAACAGCAGGCTTGTGGTTCGGCGGCTTTCAGGCACTCATGCCCGCAATCGGCTATCTTCTCGGAGCAACCTTTGAGAAATACATAACCAAAATCGACCATTGGGTTGCCTTTGTTCTTCTCGGCATCATCGGCGCAAACATGATTAAAGAAGCTCTTTCCAAAGAGGAAGAATGCGGGTGCGATTCAAAAGCCGGCTCAATGGCTCCCAAAGAAATGCTTACCCTCGCCATCGCAACAAGCATAGACGCGCTTGCCGTCGGCATCACCTTTGCTCTGCTCCCCGATGTCAACATCGGCGCGGCAGTCGGATTTATAGGAATTATCACCTTCGCCCTTTCGGCAGTCGGCATCAAAATCGGCAATATTTTCGGAATCAAATTCAAATCCAAGGCAGAATTTGCGGGCGGTCTTATCCTTATTCTCATGGGACTTAAAATACTGCTCGAACATCTTGGAATTATCAATTTTTAACTTGTAGGGGCGATTCACGAATCGCCCGACCACATTCGGAAAGCAGGTGTTTTCATGCCCAGAAAAGATTCGCGCAACACAAAAATGAAAATAGTCAATGCCGCGTGGGAGCTGTTTTATGAAAACGGCTATGAAAACACGACCATTGAAGATATAGTTGAGCGTTCGGAAACCTCAAAAGGCTCTTTTTATCATCATTTCAGCGGCAAGGATGCGCTCCTTTCAACCCTTTCCTATCTTTTTGATGATAAATATGAATCTCTTGAGAGCGGAATTGACCTTGACGGCGATGCGTTTCAGACTCTTATCGAACTTAACAAAGAGCTGTTTTTCATGATTGAAAACCGTGTTTCGCTTGATTTGCTTGCAAGAATGTATTCAACCCAGCTTATCACCGCGGGCGAAAAGCATCTGCTCGATAATAACAGAACCTACTTTAAGCTTCTTCGAAAAATCATTTCGAGGGGGCAGCAGAACGGCCAGCTCAGAAACGATGTTTCCACCAATGAAATTCTTAAGGCATATGCTCTCTTTGAAAGAGGTCTCCTCTATGACTGGTGCCTCTGCAACGGCAACTATTCCCTCTGCAACTATTCGCAGAGCTTGCTGCCGATGTTTTTGAACGGTTTCAAAGTAAAATGATAATTTTTTCGGGCGGGATGACCTCATCCCGCCGAATCGGCGTTCAGCCGATAAGCTCATAAAAACTTGCTTGCGGCGGCTTGGGTTAAGCCGCCCTACGGAAACTTTATTGTCCGTTCACTATTCTTTATTTTTCTGCCTGAAAATTTATGCTTTTATAGCGGTCGATGCCCGCATCGACCCTATCATTTTTCGCAGTCTTTTTTTATTTAAAATTTCAGTATAATTTTTCGTTCAGTTTGAAAGTCTTGATTTTTCAGGGCTTTTTTCTTTTGCTTTGTATTTCGGTATGAACTAAATTCTATAACGCAGTCTGTATTGCATATGGACACACTTTCTGTTAATATACTAATACTTTAAATCAATGAAGGAGAAACATTATGGCTGAATTTTTCAATTTTCAAACAATGAACAGCGATACAATTCAGATTCTTATCGCCATGGTTATCTATATGGCGGCGGTTATCGGAATCGGTATTGCTTTCGCTAAAAGAGCAAACACAAACTCTGAAAACTATTTCCTCGGCGGCAGAAGCCTCGGTCCGTGGGTTACCGCAATGAGCGCAGAAGGTTCCGACATGAGCGGCTGGCTTCTCATGGGTCTTCCCGGCGTTGCATATTGGTGCGGCCTTGCCGATGCTGCATGGACTGCAATCGGTCTTGCAATCGGTACATACTTCAACTGGCTCATCGTTTCAAAAAGACTCCGCCGCTACAGCATCAGAGCCAACAACTCAATCACTCTCCCCGAATTCTTCTCAAACAGATTCCGTGAAAACAAGAAGATTATCATGACTCTTGCAGCTCTTTTCATTCTTGTTTTCTTCACCGTTTATGCGGCAAGCTGCCTTAAGACATGCGGCCAGCTTTTCTCAACACTTTTCGGAACATCATATCAGAGCATGCTCATCGTCGGCGCAATTTTTGTTCTTCTTTATACAATTCTCGGCGGTTTCCTTGCCGAAAGCGCATCCGACTTCATGCAGGCTATTGTTATGATTGCCGCTCTTACCGTTGTTGTTGTTCTCGGCACAATCAAGGCAGGCGGCATAGGCGCCATTATTGATAATGCACAGGCTATCCCCGGCTTCCTTGAATTCTTCGGCATTGCATCACCCACTCTCGGCGCAGACGGCGCACAGCTTGTTGAAGCAGGCAAGCCCGTATTCGGCGAAGCAAGCAACTACGGTCTTCTTTCCGTATGTTCATGCATGGCATGGGGTCTTGGCTACTTCGGCATGCCTCAGGTTCTTCTCCGCTTCATGGCTATCCGCAAGGAAGAAGGGCTCAAGAGCTCAAGAAGAATTGCTATGATTTGGGTTGTTATCTCCCTTGGCGTTGCCGTATTCATCGGCATCGCAGGCAGAATGCTCTTCCCCGTTAACCACCTTACAGCTGTTGAGGCGGAAAGCATTTTCATCACCCTTTCAACAAGCTTCCTTCCCCCGCTTATTGCAGGCTTTATTATGGCAGGCATCCTTGCAGCAACAATCAGCTCATCCGACTCCTACCTTCTTATCGCCGCATCTGCAGTTTCAAAGAATATTTTCCAGGGTCTTTTCAAGAAGAACGCTTCGGACAAACAGGTTATGACCGTTTCCAGACTTACTCTTCTTGCAATCACCGTTATTGCTACCGTTATTGCACTTGACCAGAACAGCACTATCTTCAACGTTGTTTCATTCGCATGGGCAGGCTTCGGCGCAACCTTCGGCCCCCTCATGGTTCTCTCTCTCTTCTGGAAGAGAATCAACAGACCCGGCGCAATCGCAGGTATGGTATCAGGCGCATCCATGGTATTCATCTGGAAGCTTGCAATCAAGCCCCTCGGCGGTGCATTCGGCATCTACGAGCTTCTCCCCGCATTCATCATTTCCTGCATTGTTATCGTTGTTGTTTCACTACTCACCAAAGCTCCCTCAAAAGAAATTGAAGAGGACTTCGAAGCAGTTAAAGCAGGCAACTAAACAAAGAATCACCGCCGTAATCTCAATCGAGGTTACGGCGGTTTTTTAGCCTTTTTTATTGAGTTCTTCTCCAATGGAACAGATATTGCTGGGCAATTCCGCGAACACCGTTTGCGCATTCGGGCAAGCCGTCGGGATACATTTCCTGCATTATTCGCCTGACCCAGACATCAACCGGGAAGGCATCTGCTTTTCCGAAGCCGTAGAGCAACGCACACTGCGCCACCTTTTCACCGACTCCCTTGATTTTTATAAGCTCATCCCTGCCTGTTTCAAGATCTGATTCAAAAATTTTCTCAAAATCAATTTCTCCGCCGGCAACCTTTTGCGCGGCATCGATTATGTATTTCGCGCGGAAGCCCGCCCTTATCGGCGCAAGCGCATCAATTCCTGCCTCAGCGATTTTTGCGGCGCTCGGAAAAGAATAGTCCTCGCCGCCAAGATGCTCGCCGTGCAGGCGGCAAAGGCGGTCAATTATCCCCTTGATGCGGGGTATATTATTGTTTGCGGATATAATAAATGAACAGATTGCCTCCCACGGCTCCTGCCTGAGAACGCGGATTCCCGCGCATTCGGTAACGGCTTTTCTGAGGTGCTCATCCTGCTTAAAACGCTCGCAAAGAGCTTCATAATCCCTTTCAAGGTCAAAATAGGGCAGCCAGATGTTTTCAAAATCCTCTTTATCCGTTCCGATAAATTCGATTCCGTTTTCAGTTTTGCGCAATGTGAGCGGCTTCGAATAAGCAACGCCGTGCCACTCGTTTTCGCCAGTCTGAACCCAGCGGAATGCCTGACCGCAGTCAAGAGTGCGCGCCAAATCGAAGCACGAACCGCTCACAACAATTCTGTTTTCTTCAATTTTGTATAAATCTTTGACAGTCATTTTAAAATTCTCCGAATTGTAATATTATGACTTTCAGCCTAAAAAAATCGCTATATTTTTATCGACAGAAACCAACATTTTGTAAAGATTTCACAACCTTTTGTATATTCCTAAAAAGAATTAAAAAGTTTTCCACTCAAAAAATCCCATAAAATCAAGGGTTTTTAACCTGAGTTATACACCTTTTCCACACGGTTTTCCACATTTTCGGCGGAAAAGTCGGTTATACTATCTGTATATTTGTCTTTCATTTTTTATAGAAAAAAGGCGGTATAAACAGGCATTCCTCTGCCAAAAATAACAGGGATAACAGCGTGAAAGGGGAAATCCGAATGATAAAAGGTGTTAACAGACAGGTTGTTGAAATCACGCAGACCCAATGCGAATATTTTGAAAAGGTTCTGTTTTTCATAAAGCCCGAATATTCCGCCGTCAGCGAAGGCGACTTAAGAGAAAGAGCATCAATAATTGCCCAGAGTGCAGGAATGCCGCCTGCCGCAAGGCTGAGAAAAAACAGACTCCGTCTTGCGCTGAGCTTGGGAGCTGCCGCATGCGGAGGCGCCGCCGTCAGCGGAACTGTTTTTTTGATTTCTTCGTTTATTTAGCTCCGTTATGCCTGCAAAAATCCTTCATAACGCATTCGGCGCATTTCGGTCTGCCCGAAACGCAGGTGTCCCTGCCGTGAAGCACGCAGCGGTGGCAAAAATCGTTGCTTTCTTCCGGCGGAAGGATTTCGCGCAGCTTCATTTCAACCTTATAGGGGTCTTTGGTTGAAACAAGACCGAGAAGATTTGATATTCTTATCAAGTGGGTATCCGCAACAACCGCAGGCTTGCCGTAAACATCTCCCATAATAAGATTAGCCGTTTTTCTGCCGACTCCGGGCAAGGAAATCAGCTCATCAAGCGTTTGCGGCACTTCGCCGCCGAAATCACTGAGCATCTTTCTGCTCATTTCAACGATATCCTTCGCTTTTGTTCTGAAAAATCCGCAGGAATGAATGATTTTTTCAACGTCGGCAACATCCGCGGCGGCAAAATCCTCAACCGTCTTATATTTTTCAAACAAAGCCGGAGTAACCATATTAACCCTTGCATCCGTGCATTGCGCCGAAAGCCGAGTCGCAATGAGAAGCTGCAGGGGATTTTCTGCATTAAGTGAACATATTGAATCTGGATATTTTTCTTTTAAAGCATTGACAGCAAGCAAAGCTCTTTCTTTTTCTTTCATATAATCCCCCTTTTTTAGTCTGCAATCATTATATCGCAACCCAAGCTGTTTTTAAAGATTATTTTTTAATTTAATATGAATTTTTATTTTATCCATATAAAAACAGTTGATTTTAATTGATTTTTGTGATAGCATAAGATTGACTAAATCCAACCACAGGAGGAAAATCCAATGAAAAATAAATTAACTGCAAGGCTCAGTATTTTCATGTGTCTTGTTATTATTCTCTCAATGTTTGCGGCATGCAGCGTTAAGGATAAAACAGACATAACAAGCACAACTGCGCCTTATTTCGATTCAGGCAACGATTCCTGGATTGCAGACGGCGGCTATGAGCCTGTCACAATCACCAACGTTGAGCTTGTTCAGCTTGTTAACGACGCTCTCGGCAGCGAAGCCGCAGGCTGGGACGGCAACCTCGGCTCTCTCACCAGCGAACAGCTTGAAAAAGTTGAGCAGGCAGCTCAGGATAAGGGCCTCATCATCGAAAAGGATGAAAGCGGCAACACCGTTATCAAAAAGGAAGAGATTCCCACAACTCAGGCAACTCCCGAAGAAGTTACCAAGATTATGAATCAGGTTTCCGTTCAGGACTTGAGCAACGTTTCTCCCTCACAGTATGCTGAGATTTCAAAGGTTGCAGCCGAAAACAACATGGCAGCAGTCACAAAGCCCGGCACAAGCGAGGTTGTTATCGTTAAGCCCGCTCAGACCAAACCTGTTAACAACGTAAACCCCACAAACTCTGCAAATCCCGTTGTTACCCCTTCAACTCAGAAGGTTGTTACCGCTGCTCCGGCAGTCATCCCCACAGCTCAGAGAACAACCTCAGTCTATAAGCCCGTTTCGAATCCCCCCGTTCCTTCTCTTTCACCCACCGTTAAGCCCGTTCCCGGCTTCACAACAGCATGGGTCAACACCTTTGGCGGCGTTTCCAACGATGTTTATGTTGATAACGCCGTTCTCAAAAGCGGCGATGTTGTTGCCGTCGGCATCACCTTCACGGGCAGTGACGGCTCCATGGTCGCTAACTCCTCGGCACTCATTACTTCATATAACGAGAAAAACAACAAACAGCTTTGGACAAAGACCCTCAGCGGCAACAGAACTGCCGCTTTCCAGAGCGTAGCTGTTCTCAATGACAGCAGCATAGTTGCCGTAGGATACACAGCAGCAGAGAATTTCCCCGGTTTAACAGATGCCGATTACAAGTGCAAGGGCACAACAGAGGGCATTGCCGTTAAGTTCAACAAAAACGGTGACGTTATCTGGTCAAAAGCATTCGGCGGCGCAGCAGGCGACATGCTCTATGCCGTTGAGGCAACTCCCGACGGCGGCTTTGTTATCGGCGGCAAATCCGAATCCACTGATGCAGACCTCAAGGATCTCGGCGCAGAAAAAATCAAGGCTTTTGTTTTCAAGTGCGACGCAAACGGCAACATTCAGTGGCGTCAGGCTCTTTCAGGCGATAAGCACAGCTCGGTTAAGGACTTTGCAGTTACTCCTGCAGGCGAAATTTATACCGTTATCGAATGCATAACCGGCACAGGCGAATATGCCGAAATCGAAGGAACCAAAAATGCAAAGAGAACCTCCGTTATCTGGAAGTTAAATTCCTCAGGCAATTCTCTTTGGAAAAAGGCTCTTTATGATTCCGGAGCAACAAACCTTCACACAATTGCAGTTGCCAAAGACGGCGGTTGCGTTGTTGCCGGCTCATACTCGGCTTCCGCAAACGGCACTTCCGGCACTTTCAATGGCATTTACAATGCAGGCACTCCCGGCACATTTGACGGCATGGTTGTCAAGCTTAAGTCCGACGGCTCAATGGGCTGGCTGCTCCCGCTTATCGGCTTTGAAAGCGACTATATCACAGGCATTGCAAAGGTTGACGGCGGCTTTGCCGTTTCAGGCTACACAACCTCAACCAACAGAGACTTCTCTTCAACCAACAGAGGCGACTATGACTGCTTCATCTATACCCTTAATGAATACGGTTCAAAGAAGAACCTCTATTCTCTCGGCGGCTCAGGCAGCGACAATGCAAGAGGTCTTTGCTCAGACGGCAGCGGCTCGGTTTATATCTGCGGCTCAACCAACTCGGGTGACGGCTACTTTGCAGATTGCAGTGTCAAGGGCAACGAGAATTCGGCTGTCGGCTTCGTCGCCCGTTTCGTAATCAGCGAATAATTTAAAAATATTGTTTATTAAGGCGTTGTGTTCACAAGAGCACAACGCCTGATTTTTTCTCTATATGAAAATTAATCGTAATTTGTCAAAAAAAATAAATTTTTTTCAAAAAACTCTTGACAAAGCATTTCAAACGGTATATAATCATCAAGCATTCAAAAAACGCCGTTGCGTTTTTTAGTCGGTGTTGATGACGTTGAGGGTCCACCCGTTCCCATCCCGAACACGGTAGTTAAGCTCAACAGTGCCGAAAATACTTGGCTGGAAGCGGCCCGGGAAGATAGGTCGACGCCGACAC
>JAZLCS010000139.1:0-8282 GCA_045614385.1 Acutalibacteraceae bacterium
TTCTGAAGCTGCCCGAAAAGGTTCTGGACATGGTTCGCGAAAACAAGCTTTCCGCAGGACACGCAAGAACGTTGGCGGCTCTTGATGACGAAAAGGTTCTTATTTCCACAGCGGAATTAATCGTTCAAAAGGGTCTTTCCGTCAGAGCAACCGAAAAGCTTGTCAAAGCCCTCACCGCCGAAAAGAAAGAAAAGAAAAAGGTTCCGAACCGTCACACTTTCTTCGATGAGGTTGAGCTTTCTCTCAACAACTCGCTCGGCAGAAAGGCAAGGGTTATCACCAAAAACGGCAAGGAATCGGGCACTCTCGAAATCGCGTTTTATGATAAAGACGACCTTGCAAGAATCGCTTCGATTCTTTCGGCGCTTGAATAAGTTTTATAATACCGATGCAACAGCCAGCATCGGTATTGTTTTTTTGAGTATACCGTCAAAATCGCTCAGCGGGAGCGGATTCTCTCCCCTGCCGATTTCAACGGTGAACGCGGGTTTGCTAAAATATTGAATGAACCAATCCTTGAAGCCGCCATGCGATGCCGTACCGCTGTTTTCAACAAGCTCATAGCCGCTGACGGCGGCAAGGATGCCTGCAAGCTCTCTGCTTCGCGGCGGCCTTTTTTCGCCGTATTCCCAAAAAATTTCTTCGCCCTGGCTGTGAAGCGCAATTGCCGTGCGCGGCTTTCGGATTTTGCTCAGGGCAACAATTGCCTTTGATTCGGGCTCGCTTTCGGGCATGTAGCCGCCGTAACGCCTCGGCGAAGGGCCTAAAATTCCGCTGTCAATTTCAATTTCTCGAAGGATATTCCAGCCCGCGTCAAAATTATGGTTGATGTCAACTCCCCTTGCGTTTGCGTTCCATTTTTCATTTGACGATTCGCTGATTTTTCTGTAACAGTCGGCATATCTGCCTGCGCCGTCAACCCCGTTAATCGCAATCTGAACTCCATCCGGATTGACACAAGGAACAATAACAACACTCCGTGAAAAAGCGGCGGAGTCAATCCCCCAAATCGGAGCATTCTTCGATTTTGCCCTGAGCAAAACCTCGGCAAATCTGAGCGCAAGCAGGCTCGTCAGCCATTCCTGCCCGTGAAAGCCTGCGGCAATGAGCAAAGGATTTTCACCTTTGCCGACAGAAAGCGAAAATATTGGTCTTTGGCACAGCGACCTGCCGATAACATTGACCGCAAGAAACGGATAAGCCTTTTTTAAAGAAAAAATCATTTTTCTTTGATTTTCGGCTGTCATATTCATAGGATTTGTGATATAATTCATTTGTTATCACCTCAATAAATTATATTCTTCATCGGAGGAAATATTATGGAGCTTTTTGAAAAGACCGTTAAAAAGAATTATGTATATGAAGGCAGAATAATCAATGTCCGCCGCGACGATGCCGAGCTTCACAACGGCAAGCCCTGCGTGCGCGAGGTTGTTGAGCATAACGGCGGAGTGTGCGTTGCCGCTTTGACGGATAACAACGAGCTGATTTTTGTCCGCCAGTTCAGATATCCCTATATGGAGGTTGTTCTTGAGCTGCCTGCAGGCAAGCTTGAAAAGGGCGAAGACCCGTTTGAGGCAGGCAAGCGCGAGCTTGAAGAAGAAACAGGCACGGTTGCAAATAAATATTATGACCTGGGCAAGTTTTATCCCACTCCGGGCTATTGCGGCGAAATCATTCATCTTTATGCCGCATCGCAGCTTAAATCAACCTCAATGAATCCCGACGAAGACGAATTCCTTGAGGTTGAAAAGATTCATATTGACAAGGCGGTTGAAATGGTTATCAATAACGAAATCCGCGACGGAAAAACAATTGCCCTTATAATGAAAGTTGCCGAAATGCTCAGAAGAGGAATTATCAAATGAAAAAAATAATACTTGCATCATCATCTCCACGCCGCAAAGAGCTTTTGAAAACTGCGGGGCTTGAATTTGAAGTTCATGTCAAAGACGTTGACGAAAGCGTTCCGGAAGGCACTCCTTCTGCCGAGGCGGCAAAAATGACCGCGGCAAAAAAAGCGGCGGTCATAGCGGAAGAATACAAAAACGATATTGTTATCGGTGCCGACACAATCGTTGTTGCAAACGGCAGAATTCTCGGAAAACCGAAGGATGAAGCCGATGCCGAAGAAATGCTTAAGATGCTTTCGGGCATTGAGCATGAGGTAATCACGGGCGTTTGCATTATTTGTGACGGAACGGCACAAAATTTTGCACAGATAAGCAAAGTTAAATTTTATGATTTAACCGATGAAGAAATCAAAGCCTATGTTGCAAGCGGCGAGCCGATGGACAAGGCAGGCAGCTACGGCATTCAGGGATTGGGCTGCACCCTTGTTGAAAAAATCGAGGGAGATTATTTCAATATCGTCGGTCTGCCCGTTGCAGAGGTTTGCAAAAGAATAAAAAATTTTAATTAAAAAATGAATTACTCCGTATACCACTCGCTTTTCCAAATTCTTTCAATCAGCGAATTTGTAATAACAGCAACCTTGTCAAAATCCATGGCTCCGATATAAACGGCTTCAAGGTCGTCATGAATATCTTTCGCCATCTTCAGCGCGCAGACTGCTTCTTCAAGCAATTCATTTGCCGCTTTGCGGGAAAAGGCGAGGCGCGCCCTGTGTGCAGAAAGCTCATCAGACGAATAAAAACGGCGCAGTGAAACGGTTTTGGTCGGTTCAAAATCCAAATTACAGAGCTTGTCGGCGGTGAAAAAACCGAGCGACAGCTCTTTAATTATTATGTGGCGGAGTCCTTTTTCGCTGCCTATACCCGGGCTTGATATAACCGAAAATCCGCTTGCAAGCGCATATGCGCGCAGCTCTGAAATAAGTTTGCCTGCCGCAACGCCGAAATCATCCTCAAAAACAACCGTCAAATCGCAAAGCTCTCTCACGGTATCAGCCAAAAAACAATAACCCTTCGGAGTTACGGCATCGAGCATCCTGATTTTTTCAAGGCCTATTTTTCCGTTCGGATTTTTAAAATGGCGGCTTGAAACCCTTGCCGCATATCGCATCAGCCGCTCCCCGTCAAGGCAATCGCGGCAGATTTTTTCGCCGTCGCCGAAAATTGAAAATGCAGATTCTATAAACCGCCTGCTTCTTCTGTGGCAGGTTTTGTTTTTATCGGTAAGCTCAATTATTATTTCTTTTTGTTCAAAAAGCTTTTTCTTGTTCCAGCAGTCGCCGAGATTAACAATTTCTCCCGTTGCACCGGGATAATCGGGGTCCATCGTGTGGGGCGAAGTGCCGTCTGCGATGCTCACACGCAGAGAAGGGAAAATAATTCCGTCAAGCGAATCCGGGTCCGAGGAGCATCGGATTCTTTCGCATTCGATATCCCTTTTTTCCATTTCGGAAGCAATTTTTTTCATCATTGAGGATTTTCCCGTGCCGGGTCCGCCCTTGATAATATAAGTATATTGCCCTTCAATGTTGGGACTGAGCTGAGAAAAACATGAAAAAAATCCGTTTTTACCGCTTGAACCCAAAAAATACGATTGCTTCATAAAATAACCCCCGCAAAAATCAGTATCGTAATATCAAATTATTCAAACTCACGTATTTTGTGAAAAAACAAGCCTTTTTTACTTTCTTTTTTTCATTTTTTGCTTTAAAACGGAAAATATGGCCTTCAAAAGCAAAAATTTCTCTTGATATTATTATAAATATATTATATAATGTATCGGTAGTATGCAGAGCATTCTTTTAGTCATGTGGCGTGTGGGTCCTGTGCGACAGGGCACCGTGAACCATGTCAGGCGGGTGAACCGAGCAGCATTAAGCGGACAGTCTTGTGCGCCACAGTCTGCCTACCGCCATATGACTAAGAGAATGCATATTTTTTTAAAAAGAGGTGAAAGAATTGTATCAGGCGCTTTACAGAAAATGGAGACCGAAAACCTTCAAAGACGTTTACGGCCAGATTCATGTAACAAAAACTCTGCAGAGCCAGCTCGAAAGCGGCAGAATCTCTCATGCTTATCTTTTCACCGGCTCAAGAGGCACGGGCAAAACAACCTGCGCAAAAATTCTTTCAAAAGCGGTCAACTGCCTTAATCCCGTTGACGGCAATCCTTGCAACGAATGCGAAATCTGCCGCGGAATAGAAAACGGCTCAATTCTCGATGTTATCGAAATCGATGCCGCCAGCAACAACGGTGTTGACAATATCCGCGATTTGCGCGAAGAAGCAAATTTCACACCTGCAAACGCAAAATACAGAGTTTATATCATCGACGAGGTTCACATGCTTTCAATCGGTGCCTTCAATGCCCTTTTGAAAACTCTTGAAGAACCTCCCTCACATGTTATTTTTATCCTTGCAACAACGGAAATTCACAAGCTGCCGTCAACCATTCTTTCAAGATGCCAGCGCTTTGATTTCAAACGAATTGCTCCCGAGGATATAACGGCAAGGCTGATTTATGTTTCCGAAAAAGAAAACGTTAATCTCACTCAGAATGCCGCAAGCCTTATTGCAAGAATCGCAGACGGCGGCATGCGTGACGCTTTATCACTTCTTGACCGTTGCTTTGCAATGGGAACGGATATTGATGAAAACACCGTCAGCGACGCCGCAGGTATTGCGGGCACGATTCATCTTTTCTCATTTTCGGAATTTGTTGCAAAAGGCGATTTTACAAATTCGCTTAAGCTTGTTTCAAAGCTCCACAGCGAAAGCTGCGATATCGACAGCCTTTGCACGGAGCTTACCCTTCATTTCCGAAATCTCATGGTTGCAAAAACCGTCAGCGATTGCGAAGGTCTGATTGTATGCTCAAAGGATGAGCTTTTAAAGCTGAAAGAAAGAGCAAGTGAACTCAAGCTTTCAAAAATTCTTGAATGCATTGAAATTCTTGAACAGACTTCAAAAAATATAAAGAACGCCGCAAACAAAAAAATTCAGCTTGAAGCGGCTGTCATAAAAATGTGTTCACCCGTTTCTTCTTCTGCAGGCTCAGCAATCCCCGATGAGCTTGAAGAAAGAATTGCAAAGCTTGAAGAACTGCTTGCAGGCGGAATAAAATCCTCTCCTGCTCCCGTTTCTTCACCCGCTCCCGAAAAAGCACCGCAGCCTGCACCGGTTCAAAAGCCCGAAATCAAAGAAGAAGAGCCGAAGCCCGAGCCTGCTCCCGAAGCTGTTCCGCTTCCTCCTCCTCCCGAAGAGCCTGCCGAAATCGGCGACGGTCCCTTCTTAAACTGGGCGGATGTGCTTGATAAAATCAGAACATATGATATTCCGCTTTTCGGAATTCTCGCAAATTCAACGGCAGCTATCAAAAGCGGCAGAGTTGTTATCTGCTCTGAAAATCCGACCCTTTTCGACTTTATCTGCACTGATACTCATTCAAAAGAACTTGCAAAAGCAATTTATGAGGTACTCGGCAGAAAAATGAAAATAGCGGTTTCAAATCCGCAAAAGCAAAAGAAAGAAACAAGTCCTTTGGAAAATTTAAAGGACAAAATCAATAAATTCAATTCAAATAATTAATTTTGGAGGATATACAAATGAAAGCAAGGATTCCCGGCGCTCCTCAGGGCGGCAACATGATGAAAAAAATTCAGGAAATGCAGGAAAATATGCAGAAAATTCAGCAGGAGGTTGAAGCAACCGAATTTTCTTCAACCGTCGGCGGCGGCGCAGTTGAGGTTGTTGTTACCGGTGCCCACGAAGTAACTGCCGTTAACCTCAAGCCTGAGGTTGTTGACCCCGAAGATGTTGAAATGCTTCAGGATCTCATCATTTCCGCTTTCAACGAAAGCATCCGCAAGGCAAATGACGCAATGGAGCAGGGCATGGAAAGAGCTAAGGGCGGCCTTTCAATCCCCGGTCTTTTCTGATGAGCGGATTTACACCTTCTTTAGATACTCTTATTGAGCAGTTTGCCCGCCTTCCGTCAGTCGGCAGAAAAAGTGCTCAGAGGCTTGCTTTTCATGTGCTCGCCATGAGCGATGCAGATGCAAAAAAATTCACGGATGCGATTCTCAATGCCCGTGAATCCATCAATCGCTGCGAAATCTGCTGCAATTTAACAGACGGCGAAATTTGCGGAGTATGTAATTCACAGTCAAGGGATAAGTCAACAATCTGTGTTGTTGAAGACCCGCGCGACGTTATTGCAATTGAAAGAACTCATGAATATAACGGGCTTTATCATGTTCTTCACGGCGTTATTTCTCCGATGAACGACATAAATCCCGAAGATATTTGCATAAAAGAGCTGCTTTTACGCCTTGGCGATGACACGGTCAAAGAGGTTATCATGGCAACAAATCCCACGGTTGAAGGCGAAGCCACATCAATGTATATTTCAAGGCTGATAAAGCCGCTCGGCGTTAACGTGAGCCGCCTTGCTTACGGTGTGCCCGTCGGTGCAGACCTTGAATATGCGGATGAATTTACTCTTATCCGCGCTCTTGAAGGCAGAAAAGAGCTTTGATTAATGAATTATGAAATAATGACGGTTACGTCAATTTATGGCAACGCAAAATCATATAATAGTTTTCCACATATTTATACTTTTCCACATCTATGTTTTCCACATCTTGACTTTACCAAAAAAAGGGATGTTGAAAACTCCGACTTTTCCACTATTTTTTGTTAATAAATTTTGCCGTTTTTTCCTTTGATATCAATGTTTTTCAAAGTTTTACCATATTTCAACGCCCCCTACTATTACTACTATAATATAACCTATTATAACCTTACCTATATAGGCGCGGCACGGTAAAAAAATTAAAAATCCCGCAAAAGGCAAAAACAGGCGTGGAAAAGTTTTTCAATGATTTTAAACTCGGAAAGAGGAGGATTTTCAGATGAAAATTATATGCAGCACACTTGAGCTTTCGGAGGCTTGCCAGAACGTTCAGAGAGCGGCTTCAACAAAAACCGCAATCCCTGCAATCGAAGGCATTCTTATGGTTGCAAAGGACGGAACGCTGACCCTGACGGGCTATGACCTTGAAATGGGCATCACAACCTCAATCCCCGCAAGGATTGAAGAAGAGGGTGAGCTTGTTCTCAACGCCCACATGTTCAGCGAAACTCTCAGAAAGCTGCCCGGCAGCAATGTCAGCATTGACAGCGACCAGAGAAACATTGCTTCAATTTCATGCGGCGATTTTGAATCCACTCTTATCGGCATTTCGGCTGAGGAATATCCCGACCTTCCTTCGGTTTCGGGCGGATACCCCATTTCTGTTCAGCAGGGAATTCTTAAAGATATGGTCAGAAAAACAATTTTTTCCGCCGCAGTCAAAGACAGTAAAATAGTTCACACAGGAATAAAGTTTGAAATTGAAGAAAATCATATCAGACTTATCGCAGTTGACGGCGTGCGCCTTGCAATAAGAAATGAAAATATTAATTACAGCGGCGAAACTCTTTCGTTTGTTGTTCCCGCAAAAACTCTTTCCGAAGTTGTGAAGCTCATGAGCGATGACGATGCACTTGTAACTCTCGGCATCGGCAAAAGACATATTGTTTTTGAGGTTTCGGGCTATAACATCATTTCGCGCCTTCTTGACGGCGAATTCCTTAATTATAAGGCGGCAATTCCTTCGTCAACAAAGACTGTTATCCATGTTAACACAAGAAATCTTGTTGAAAGCATTGACAGAACTTCGCTTATTATCACAGAAAAAATAAAGAGCCCTATCAAATGCGTATTTGATGAAGGCATGATAAAGATGTCCAGCATAACATCGCTCGGAACGGCTAATGACAAGCTGCCCGCTCAGATTGACGGCGAAACCTGCACAATCGGTTTTAACAATAAATATATGATTGATGCGCTTCGTGCATGTGACAGCGATGAGGTCAGAATCATGCTTAACGGCGCGGTTGCTCCCATTCTTATCGTTCCAAAAGAGGGCGACGAATTTATATTCCTTATTCTTCCCGTGAGGCTGAAAAATGAAGATTAAAGTAAAAGTTGCCGAAAAAAGACAAATTTCAAAAAAAATCGACACCGATTTTATCAGGCTCGATTCTTTCCTTAAAATGTGTGATGCCGTGCAGACGGGCGGCCATGCAAAAATCGTTATTCAGGAAGGCGAAGTAAGGGTAAACGGTGAAATCTGCACTCAGCGCGGCAAAAAGCTCAGAAAGGGCGATAATGCCGAGTTTGAGAGAACTGTTTATATTGTTGAGTAATATTTTAGTGATAAAAGAAAGGAATGGTAAAATTTGATAATTAAATACCATTCCGCAAAAAATTTCAGAAATCTTTGTTCCGTTTCGTTTGAGCCGCATGCCCAAAGGAACGTGATT
>JAZLCS010000140.1:0-1851 GCA_045614385.1 Acutalibacteraceae bacterium
TATATTATTGAGCTTTACAGACGCAACTTCGGTGAGCCTTGTGAACTGTCAAATGCCCTCAGATATATGCAAAATTTATGAAACTGCTTGCAAAATCCATAAATTATGTTATACTTGAAATATAAATTAAAAGGAGTGTCAAAACAATGAAGTGTCCGTTTTGCAACTGCGAAGAAAGCAAGGTTATTGATTCAAGACCCACAGATGAGGGTGAGCGTATACGCCGCCGCAGAGAATGCATAAGCTGCCAGAAGCGCTTCACCACATATGAAATAATTGAAACCGTTCCCGTAATTGTTGTTAAAAAAGACAAGTCAAGAGAGGTTTTTGACCGCAACAAGCTTTTCAACGGTATGCTCAGAGCTTGTGAAAAAAGACCCGTTTCTCTTGAGAAGATTGAAACGGCGGTTAATGAAATCGAAACAACTCTTCAGAATTCACTTGACAGGGAAATCACCTCAGTCCACATAGGTGAACTTGCAATGGATAAGCTCAAAGACCTTGACGAGGTTGCATATGTTCGCTTCGCTTCCGTTTACAGACAGTTCAAGGATATTAATACCTTTATGGACGAGCTTGCAAAGCTGCTGAGTGAAAAATAACATGAAAAGAATCATATCACTTTTTGCAGCCCTGCTTTTGTTGCTGTGCTCATGCGCAAAAAATGAGCCGCAGAAAATCAGAACTGCCGATATGCTCACGATAACCAACACGGAAGAAACCTTTTCGGGCTGCCGGGAAAGATTCTCAAATGTTCTTTCGGCAATGAAAGCAAAGGTAAGCGTGCTTGAAAACGAACACAACAGAAACGTGCGTATAGAAAATCCGTCAGAATATTTTCTTGAAAACAACTATATTCTGACATCTTTCGACCCGTTCTCAATCGGTTCGTTTGAAATCACGGAAGGTTTCCATTCGGAAATGACAAATGAATCAGCGCAGACCTTCTTTGAACTCCAAAGCAAAGGTGCAGATATAATTTATGAGTCGGACGGAAAAACAAGCTTTGTTCTGAAATTTGTTTCCGAGGAACTGACGGAAGAATATTCCGTTGAATATAACAAGAAGCCGGACAGCTTCCGATATGTCAAAAAAACAGAAACCGACAGCGGTGAAAGCATTGACGAATTCTTTGAGTTTTCAAAAACAGCGAGCGGTGCATATGTTATGCAAAGCAAAACCGAACGCTGCTACATAGAGTTTAACAAAGAAGACGAAATTGTATATTTCTGTTGCGGTGAGCTGCGCGAAGATGAATTTTCGCCCGAAAACAGCATCTGTCCCTCCCCCGGTAAAACCGTTGATAAACACTGGGTATTATCAAACGGCAAATCCCGTTTCTTGAATATACATACATTTGAAAACGGTATTCTCACCCATGAGGATTGCAGCAGCGGCCCGTGGAAATCGGTAAAAATCGATGCAAACGGCTATGAGTCCGCGTTCTATATGTAAAAATAGATTGACATTATCAGCCAAACAATGTATAATTATTAGGAATAAAAATCAAAGGAGACCACAAAACATGAAAAAGCTTATTTCGATTTTACTTGTTGCTTCATTAATCGCAACATTCTCATTCGGCGTTTCCGCTGCAGAGCTTGATATCAAGGGTGCCGCAAACTCGGTTATTCTTGAAATCCATTCATACTTAAACAATATTCTCGGCCAGACTAACGACGGCGCAAGCGGTGCTCTCGGCGAAGCTAACGATGCAGCAAGCGGCGCGCTCGGCGAAGCTAATGACGCAGCAAGCGGCGCACTCGGCGAAGCTACAGGCGAAATCAACGGCGGCGCAGGCGAAGTTGCAGGCGAAATCAATGGCGGCGCAGGCGAAGTTGCAGGCGAAAT
>JAZLCS010000141.1:0-8115 GCA_045614385.1 Acutalibacteraceae bacterium
TTTTTAACTTTTTTTAAAAACGCTTGACAAATGAGGTTTGTAATTATAAACTTAACTTGTGGTTTATAATTATAAACCGTTAATGTCGTGTGAAACGGGGAATTAAAATGAGTGATTTGAATTTATGGGACAGCGAATACAAATTCATGTGCGTTGTTTGGGACAGCGCGCCTGTTAATTCAGGCGCTTTGGTTGAACTTTGCAAAGAAAAACTCGGATGGAAAAAATCAACTACCTATAACGCAATCCGCAAAATGAGCGAAAAAGGGCTTATTAAAAATGAAGGCGCGGTTGTTTCGGTTTTTGTACCTAAAGAAAAGGTGCAGGCAAATGAAAGCGAAAGCTTTGTCGAGCGCACCTTTGAAGGCTCTCTGCCTTCTTTTCTTGCCTCCTTTCTCGGCGGAAAAACCATTTCGGAAAGCGAAGCTGATTTTCTGACCGCGCTTATCAACTCACATAAGGAGGAATAAAAATGCTCGATAATATTCAGCAGATATTTAATACATTTTTAAACATGAGCATAACGGGAGCCTACATAATTGCCGCAGTTATTGTGATACGGGTTCTGCTGCGCAAAGCACCGAAAATCTTTTCTTATGTTCTTTGGTGCCTTCCCGCTCTCAGGCTGATTTTACCTTTTTCTTTCTCATCGGTTTTCAGCATTTTTAACCTTTTCTCCGCACCGACACAAAGTACGGAGATAAACAGCATTTCCTCTCACAGCTATGTTCCTCAAAACATCGGTATGATGGCCGTTCCCGAAATTGAAACGGGAATCGCAGCAGCCGATAATCTTGTCAACAAGGTGCTTCCCGAAGCGGATATCACAGCAAGCGTTAATCCCATGCAGATTATTATGTATTTGTCATCAGTTGTGTGGATTATAGGAATAATCGGCATGGCGGTTTACGGCATTATATCTTTGTTAAAAATTAAAAAACGTACCGAATTCGCAACAAAGCTTGAAGACAATGTTTTTGAATGCGAAAAAGTACGTTCACCGTTTGCAATCGGTTTTTTAAAACCTAAAATTTACCTGCCCTGCGGTATGGATGAAAAAAGCAGGGAGTATGTTATTCTGCACGAACACACACACATTAAGCGATTTGACCATATAACAAAGCTCATCGCTTTTGCGATTCTTGCGCTTCATTGGTATAACCCTTTTGTGTGGATTGCTTACAGCCTTATGGCACGCGACATGGAAATGAGCTGCGATGAAAAGGTTCTGAAATCACTTACAGAGCAGGAAAAGAAGAATTACGGCTTAACCCTTGTCGCTATCGGCTCAAATAAGCGTTTTCTTGCAGCCGCTCCCCTTTCATTTGGCGAAAACGGCGTTGAAGAAAGAGTTGTCAATATTTTAAAATTTAAAAAGCCGAAAGCTATAGCAATTGCAGTCTGCGTTGTTCTCTGCTTAACGGCGGGGATTATATGCCTAACAAACGCATCCGACGGTAAAGACGAATATGCCAAGGAAGAAGAAAGCATTGAGCTTTATATTGAAAACGGCAGCGGTGCAATTGTCGGAGTTGAGATTGTTGAAATGGGCAAAGACAACACAGCCTATTGCTGGATGCATCTGCGCGCATGTGATTATACATATTCCAACTGGCTTGACGGCACCGAGGAAAAGGATGCTGAGAAATTAAAAGCAATGGTTAAAAATGTTTTCAGCGAAAGTGACCCTCTTGTTTCCGAACCCGATGCAGCTCCGGTAATGATTAAAGTGAAATTCAACGACAAAATGGTTGTTACCGAAATTGAAAATATTCTTGACGAACCGCCCGTCGATATGGGCAATAAAACGGAATATGCAGAAATCATATGGAACAAGATAGCAAAAAAATCGGAAGAAAGGGTCAAAAAAGCTTACGGCGGAAGATACGAGCTTGAGCGAGTGATTTTCACAAGCAATTCAGATGAAATTTTCAAAAATCTTTATCCGATAAGCTTTGAGCTTGTTGAATACATGAGCAATCCCGTTCTCGTTATGAAAATCACCAACACCATGCAATCTTATAACACCCTGCAGATTCCTTATTATCGGATAGACGGCAATTTTTCTATGAGAGTGCTTGATGAATACAATGAATCAGAAGGAAAGAAAATTGAAAGAGACCCAAATAAATCCTTCGGCACTCCGATGTATTCAATCGCAGGCGGACCGGAGTCAGGCAAAGAATACCTCTGCATTTATGACCTTTCCCCCTTCGTCAGCACTCTTTTCAAAGGTTATAAATACTATGTGGATTTAAGCATTGAAACTCCTTTCGGCGAATATGCCGAGGCTTCGATCCAATTCCAAATCGGCAGTGAAACACCCGAAAACAAAAAGCCCGAGCTAACATACGATTCTTTGGCTACGGGCAGCAAAGCCGAAATAACCGAGAAAATTTCCTCACCTGTACGCGGTTGGATAAGCAAAGGGTATAACAACCCGAAAACATTTTCACTGTCTGAAGAACAAATGAAAAGAATTGCAAAGCTTTTTAATTCAACAAAGCTTACCGCCGACAGCGGCACGGAAGAAATTAACCCCGACTCTGTTTTTTGCGTTCAGATAACAGACGAGGATAATGCCATTCATTCATTTTGTGCAACGCTGACCCGGATTCTTGACTCGGAGAACAATAAATACCAAGCAGAAAACACGGAACTTTTCAAAACGGTAGCAGATATTTATGATGAGATTCTGAAATCCGAATCTCAGTCAAGCACAGCGGCACCTGAATATTCTCAGAATATTCCGCAAATCACAAAACCCTATGCGAATAATAACGAGTTGACTCAACACACCTTCAAAGCACCGCTTTACACGGGAATTGCACCACAGACAACGGTTGAAGCATTTGAAGAAATTACTATCCCTTCAAGTGAACTGAAAACAAACTATGTTGTAACTGATATCAAAGCTTCAGAGATGGATTTCTTTGAGCTTTTGGGTGTTGAAGTTCGAAAATCATATGAAGGTTATTACTTCTGCCTTACTCTTATCAATCAAAGCCCGGTTGAATGCCATGCAGGCAAAAGCTATATTCTTGAAAAACAGACTGACGGTATATGGATTGCGTGCCCTCAGATAACCGAGCACGAAAACGATGATCCGGTTCAGCTTCACAGCAACACTCTGACATATGTTCCGCTCAAGGTTGAAACCTATCTTGATGCGCCGAATAACGGAAGATACCGACTCTCTCTGCCTGTAAATGCAAACGGCACAACCGGAACATTTTCGGTTGAATTCACGATAACAAAATATGTGTCATCAAAGCTTGAGGCGGGAACAAAAATTAAAAATCCGATTTCAGTAGCAGTTTATCCGGGCACATCGGGCGTTCCTTACTGCCGCAACTTGCTGTCAGAGGAAACAAAACAGCAAATATTGGATTATTCCAACAATTTTATTCTTCAGCCTGTTGAAAAGCAACCGTCGCAGTCACATTTTTCTGTTTCGATAATCGACAGAAACGGCGACGAATATTTCTTTATCATATGCAGCGACGGAACAATCATAATCAACAGCCAATATTACAAAACTCAGAACGGCACGGAGCTGTATCAGCTTCTTTATAACATGAACTAACAAACACAGCCCTGCACCGTAAATTTGGTGCAGGGCTGTGTTATAAACAATATTTTATTTAACCGCTTCATAGAGCATGTCGGCATGGTCTTTTGCTCTTGATTTAAAGAAATTCTTCATGCGTTCGCCGTAAACGGTCTTTGGCTCAAAATTATTCTCGCAAAGGTATTCAAGCGAAGCCAGAAGCTCATCGCAGGTTTCGCTAACATCGCCAAAGCCTTCTTCGAGCGGTAAGTCAAGCTGATTATAACCGTGGGTAATGCCCGCCCTGAACTGTTCATAATCGGGCACAAAGTAGAGAATGGGTCGGTTAAGATAAACAAAGTCAAAAACGATAGAGGAATAGTCGGTTATCATTGCAAGATAATCCTGCATTTCGTTTTTATCCTGAGTTACTCTGACTCTGGGGTTTTTGACATTGAAAAAGCGGTCATAGTCCCTGAAAATAGGATGATTTTTAAAATCAAGGTTTAAATCATATTTTTCCAGAAGCTGAGCAAGCTTTTCGGAATTCAAAAATTCGTTTATCTGTGTATAGAACGGCGAAGCGAGAAATTTATCCTCAAAAAGCTCTCTTGTGTTGTTTTCATATTCGCCGATAAGATTTTTGCGCCATGAGGGAGAGAAAAGAATTCTGCGCTGAGCTTTTTTCTCTGTATCGATGGCATCAAATCTGGGCATACCGCTCATTATTAAATCAGCTTCTTTGAAATTATAAATCTTTTTGAAATTTTCGAGTTCAAATTCAGACGAAACAACAACCTTGTCAACGTTTGCCTTTTCTTTGGTATAAAGCAGAGGCAGGCGGGCATGAAGAATTCCGTGCTGCAGATAAATAATTTCATAATCCGTTATATCGGAATACCATTTGAGGGGAAGGCCGTCAAACGGGCTGAAAATTGAAAGAGAATTGAAAGAGGTGAAAATCTTTTTGCAGTTAAGGAAAAGCATTTTATGTTTAAAGCTCTTGAAATCAACAAGATATTTCTTTTGCTTTGAGCTGAAATATTTACTTTTATCCTTAAGATTGTCGATTATATAATATCTCTTGACACCATCGTTTTTATCAAAATCGTGGATAAACTGATAATAAGCATTGTCAAAAATATTCTCTCTGTCGCAGTAAAGCCAGATTTCACCGTCGGATTTGAATTTGGTTGAAAGCTTGCGGTAAAGCAACGCTCTTTTGTTTTCGGCGGCAACAGCTTTATCGGCTGCATTTCTTGCAGCCGCAAGCTCCCCTGCAGATGCTTTTTTAACGGAAACACTCTTTGACTTTGCTTCAAAGCTCAAAACATATTCGCCGCAGGCGGCTGTGTTCTTAGCTCTGTTTACGGCACATTTAAAGCCGAAATACGGCACGGGAACAACCTTCACTCCGCCGACTTCAAGCACAAATGTTATGCACTCGTTGCCGTCAAAATCAATTTCAATGTCAAATCCGCCGAAAAGATTGGTCTGTGTTTTGCTCTTATAACAGCTGAAAGAGGTGTCCTGCATGTGAACTTCATGCAAGGCATTTGAAGCATCGCTGTAATAAAGACGCATTTCCTTATAATCAACAACGCCGTTTTTAACATAGCCCGAAACACAAAGCTTTTTGTTATGAATTCTGAGAGTGTTGAAAACAATTGTATGCGGCTGAGCAAACCAAAGGGTATTATCGCTCGAAATACTCACGGCAGAACCGTTAACCGACATTTCATATTTTTCATTCTTAAGGCGCATAAACACCTCAACATGATAGGGGTCAATATAAATTGAATTGCAAATTATCGAGTTTTCAACCTCTTTAACTATATCAGCAAGAATTTCAAGCTGCTTCTGCTCGGTTTTCTCATCCGCGTGGCTGACAAGCAGATCGGAGGTTATTCGCCAGCCGAGATTATAAACAACAAGTGCCTGTGCGGTGGGATGCGGCTTTCCGTTTTCATCACGGGCGGCATCAAGAAGCTTTTTCAAAAAGCCCGTATACTGCTCAAAGCAATAATAAGGATTATTAAACATGGAGCTGGCAGAGCCGGAATGACGGAAATATTTATAGACAGCTTCTTTAACAAAACCAAGCTTCTGTTTTTTGAGAAGCCAGGAGAATATAAACCACTGATCTTCGCCGAGCGAGAGACTTTCGTCAAAAACAATCCTCTCCTTTTCGGGAACATTCTTAACACAGATATTCATGGTTGTTTGCAAAATATTGAAATCCGAGTTTATGTCATAAATTCCGCTGTGGCTCATAACATCAAAGCGTCTGTGGGTTGTTACGGCACCTTTTTCGTTAACATAGTCGATGGAATATGTAACCAAATCCGTTTCTTCGTAATGCGCTTCAAAAAAGTTGTAGATAGCCTCCAGACTCTTTGCACCAAGAGCATCGTCAGCATCAAGGAACATTATATATTTGCCTTCTGCAAGCTCAAAACCCTTGTTTCTTGCGCTTGAAACACCGCCGTTTTCTTTTTCGCAATAAACAATATTTTCGTTTAACTCCGAAAACTCCCTGCATATTTTTCCGCTCTTATCTTTTGAGCCGTCATTAACAAAAACTATCTGAAAATCCTTTTCGGGCATGGTCTGCTCCTTAAGGCTCTCCACACAGGAAGAAATAAATTTCTCGCAGTTATAAACAGGGATTATCACCGAAATTTTGTATTTAAAATCCGACATTTAAGCAAATCCTTTACAAAAAGTTTACATATTTATATTATTTTACAATATTAATAATAAAAAATCAATACCTTGTTATGGTTGACATTCAAAATGCAATAATATATAATTTACTTGATTATGGAATCATCCTATTTGGAGGACAGATATGAACAGATACGAAAGCGCAAAAGCGTTTTATTCCAACTTCGGAATTGACACCGAAGATGCGCTGAAAAAGCTCAGCGATATTACGGTTTCAATCCACTGCTGGCAGGGCGACGATGTTGGCGGCTTTGACAGCGATGATGCTCTGTCGGGCGGTATTCAGACAACCGGCAACTATCCCGGAAAAGCAAGAAATCCCGAAGAACTTATGGCTGATATTGACAAAGCATTCAGCCTTATCCCCGGCAAAAAGAAGCTCAATCTTCACGCTTGCTATGCTATTTTTGACGGAAACAGAGCAGACAGAGACGCTCTCAAACCTGAGCATTTTTCAAAGTGGGTTGAATTTGCAAAAGCAAGAAATATCGGCATCGATTTCAACCCGACATTTTTCTCTCATCCCATGGTAAAAGACGGACTTACTCTTTCGTCACCCGATGAAAAGGTCCGCAAATTCTGGGTTGAACACGGCAAGCGCTGCGTTGAGCTCTCCGATTATTTTGCAAAAGAAACAGGCCATCCCTGCGTTATGAATATCTGGATTCCCGACGGATACAAGGATATTCCCGCAGACAGACTTTCTCCCCGTCTTCGTTTCAAGAAGTCGCTTGATGAAATTCTTGAAACTCCCTATGACAAGAAGAATGTTTACATAACCCTTGAATCAAAGGTTTTCGGCATCGGTCTTGAAAGCTACACGGTCGGCTCGGCTGAATTCTGCCTTAGCTATTCAATTCAAAAAGGCATTGTTCCCCTTATGGATAACGGTCATTATCACCCTACAGAGCTTGTTTCGGACAAAATTCCGTCAATGCTTGCATTCAGCGAAAAAATCGCTCTGCACATAACAAGAGGTGTTCGTTGGGACAGTGACCATGTTGTTCTTCTTGACGATGAGACAAAGGAAATCGCAAAAGAAATCGTCAGAAACGATGCTCTTGACAGAGTATTCATCGCAACCGACTATTTTGACGCTTCAATCAACCGCATAAGTGCATGGGTAACGGGTGTCAGAAATGTGCAGAAGGCTCTGCTTTTCGCACTTCTCCAGCCCTCAAAGAAAATGCAGGAATTGCAGGATGAAGCAAACTTCACTGAGCTTATGATACTCAGCGAAGAAATGAAAACGATGCCCTTGGGCGATGTTTGGGCAGAATTTCTCAGCAGACAAAACGTTGAAAATTGCTACTTAAACAGCATTAAAGAATATGAAGAAAAGGTATTGGTGAACAGAAAATGAAAAACATCTTTGAAGCACCCTTTGTAGTGGGTATGTGTAAAGCAACGGCAAATATGTACCGCATGGGTTGGGACGAAAGAAACGGCGGCAACATCAGCGTTATGCTTGAAAACGACGAAGTTGCGGAATATCTTGATATCAACTCCCCCATCAGAAGCTTTGACATGGGATTTGATGCAAAAGTTCTTGCAGGCAAAATCTTTATCGTTACAGGCACAGGCAAATATTTCAAGAACGTTGAAGATGACCCCGAAACAAACCTCGGCATCATCAGAATTGCAGAAGACGGCACAACGGCTCAGGTTCTCTGGGGTTACAAAGACGGCGGCAGACCCACATCCGAGCTTCCCGCACATCTTATGAGCCATATTTCAAGACTCTCAAAGAATCCCGAAAACAGAGTTATCATGCACAGCCATCCCACAAACACTCTCGCAATGACATATGTTCATGAGCTTTCCGAAAAGAAGTTCAC
>JAZLCS010000142.1:0-4980 GCA_045614385.1 Acutalibacteraceae bacterium
TTTTTCTAATCCTGAGGCATGATATCCTTCATCCCATCGCCGAATGTCATGGTTGTAAGGAATAGCTGGCTTGTTCCCTTGGGAGTGCAATCGGGAATTATCTCATTAAGACAGTTGATAATGCAGTAATTGCTGAAATAACCCTGAGCAGCTTCATACTGCTTGTCTGAATCTGAGTCGGGAGCGATGAAAACGGAATAATCTTTAATGCCAAGCTCTTCTTTGGTTTTGTTCATACCGAGATAAACCGTTGTCAGCGTGCATGCAATCTTTCTTGCATTGAGCATTTTAAGCTGTTTTTCGGGAATATCTTTTTTCTCAAAAAGGTCGTTCCAAACCATGTTAGGCGATGAGTTGCATACAAAGTATTTGCCGTAAACTTCTTTTTCACCATTAATAACAACGCCGGCCGGCTTACAGTCCTTCATGATAACTTTGGTAACTTCGGAATTATACCAGATTTCGCCGCCGTTGTCGCGGATAACCTTATCAATTGCAAGGCTCATTTCATGGCTGCGCAGATGAGGAATACCCGTTCCGTTCTTGACATAGCTGTGAAGAACGCACATATAGTAAAGGAAGTCAAACTGAGAACCGGGCGAACCCATATAGCACCAATATGTTGAGAAAATATCCTGAGCTTTCTTCGGCATGCCGAGAGCATCAAGACCCTCATTCATGGTGTGAGAAACCATTCTCATGATGTCGGGAACATCCTTGAGGCTGCCGGGAAGCTTTTTAGGGTCATCAAGGCATTCAAATGCTTTGAACATACGGGTTGAAAGGTCAAATGCCTTCATGCAACTGTCATAAGAGCCGGGAACAAGCTCGTCAAGCTTTTTTGCAAAATTTTCAAAGCCGACAGGCATACGCGCATCAACGCTTACAAGAACACCGTTCTCGTTAAGAAAAGCATCTTCATCCCCTTCTTTTGCGGGAACAACAAGGCGGAAGGTTGAATCATGTCTGTACCAGTCAACGTCACCGCCAAGCCTGATAAACATATCTTCAATCGAACCGACTTCTGCGTCGGGTGAACCGACACCTGCAAGCTCGTGCAACGACGGCTCAAACTCAAATCTGCCCCTCACGAATGAAGAAGCGGAGCCGCCGGGAATGTTGTGCCTTTCAAGCAAAAGCGTTGAAAGACCTGCTTTGGCGCAAGTTGCAGCAGCAGCAAGACCGCCGTTACCCGCACCGATTACAATAACATCATAAGTTTTCATTGACAGTCCTCCATAAGATAAATTCAGTTTGCTGAATTAATAGTTGTACGATAAACAATAAAATCAAATTATTTTTTATGCTTCTTCCTCAAGCTCATAAATACCGAAGCAAGAATGGCAAAAATCAAGGCGGGAAGTGCATACAAAAACGAAAGCGGGTTAGATAAATCCCCTTTCGAACCGACAAGAGTCCATAAAACGTTCAGAACAAGCATTCCGATATTTGAAGCGATAAAATATTTAGAAAAAGGTATATTCAAAGCACCGAAAATAAGGCTGCTCAAATCGGATGGCATCAAGCCGCCGGCTTTAAATATAAGCACAACCGCAAAAGAGTTTTCATCGGTAAAATCATCCAGCTTTTTAATTGCCTTAAACCTGCCTTTAAGAGAATTGACCATGTCTGCACCCGTGAATCTGCCTAAATAATAGGGCAGAATGAGGCTGCACGCAGTCGCAATAAAATTAACCAAAACGGCAGTCCAAAAGCTGTCAAACATAATTCCCGAAAGAACATAAAGAACAGCAGGCGGGAAAACAAGGGCGAACGACTTGACAATGCTGAAACCGATTATTATAAGTGTAATTGTCAATGTGCCGCCTGTGAGATACTGAGTGAGCGCGTCAACATTTTTAACAGATATGTTGTTCTTCTTTAAGAATACAACGCAGACAATCAGCATAGCAAGCATAAAAGCAAAAGACAGAATTTGTAAAACTTTAATTAATTTATCATATTTTTTTGCAGATTTGTTTTGATTATTTTCCATATGAGCAACTCCGAATATTTTAAATAATTTTATTGTATACGGGAAAATATCACAAAATTATCAGCGATATGAAAAGCGGTTTTTGTTTCAAAAAATCAAAGCGAATCAATAAGAGCAAGATATTCCGTCACAAGATATGAACCGATGTGTTTGCCGACAGAAAGTGTTTCATCTGCAATACCATCACCTATTATGTGACCCATAAATGCAAAATTGTTATCTGTGAGCACATAACCGATAGCATCATTTGTAAGGCTGACAGCATAGGTTGTAACGCCGTCAACAGCTGTTGAAAGGCTGTTGTATGGCCATTCTGTGCCGTCCCAGTTCGCGCCGCCGGTTATCTCATCATCCCAGAAAACCTCGGGATAAAGCTCACCGGGAAATAGAGCAAGCGCAATTTCATTGCCAAATTCAAGATAACCCATTTCTGTTGCCATTCGGTATTCTTTAAAAAGAAAACCGTCGTAGAAAATCTTGTTGTTAACAAGACCGATTTCACAGGCAAGTGTAAGAATGCTGTTTTCGGGAGTGATGAAAAGCTCCCTATGTTTAACGTTGATAACAGGCGCAAGTTCCGTTGAATAATCAGCTTCAACAATGTCTGCACCGACAAGCTGACCGAGTTTTCTTGCGCTTGCACCCTTTTCTTCATGCTCGGTCATACCGGTTGTATCAACATCAATGTCGCGCGACACCTGACCGACAGCACCGGGAATCATTATAAAATTGCCGCCGTCGGTATTTTTGATGTATTCATCAGCATAGTAAATATAGTCTGAACCTACAAGCCCGTTGCTTGCGCTGAAAGAAGTTGCATGGCAAGTAATATCGCTGATATATGTTGCGGGATTTCCTGAATCAGGAATAAATTTGAAGCTTGCTGTGTCCGGCAGATCTTCCTTAGAAATAAGATCGCGCTTATCCTTAAAGAATTCGCTCATATCTATTGCAGAGAAATAAAGCTTGCCTTCCTCCATGTTGCCGAAAGCTTCTTTTATGGCTTCAACCGACACACAGATAAAGTGCTGCTTGAAAAATTCAGCGGTTTCAAGACCGGACATAGTTCCGTCAATACCGAGCAGATTGCGCCAATATGATGCAAAAAGCTTTTTAAAAAATTCAGTGCTGACGCCTTGGGTATCAAGCGCAGAATGAGCATGAGTTGCGCTGATGTTGATGCTGGCAACCTTTATCCCCTGTGTCTCACAGTATTCAAGAACCGCCTTGCGGATTGTGCGCGTGTCGGTTGAGGTAACGCCAAGCGCGTCAATTGCGCCAAGAACAACAGCACCCTCACCGCTGTTGTCATCAATTACCGCAACACGGATGCACTGGTCATCATAAACACCGTGAGCATATTTGTTAAGCAAATCTCTGCCAAGGTTATATTTGCCGCTGTCAATGTCATCCGGCACAATGCTCTTTTTTGAATAGCCAAGCTTCCAGACATTATTTTCACCCGCTGAGGTCTGATATGTATCTCTGCCTGCCATAAAGCCGATTTCGTCGGAATCGTACTCATCCATGCTCTGCCAGTCGCGCGGGTTAACATAGATTGCACATATAGATTTTACCAGTCCTTCAACAATAACATTGAGTGTGTTATAAAGACCTTTCATAATGCTGTCACCAACAGCAGATTCCTGTGAAGTTGTGACACTCTGTTCCGTTGCAGCATATGAACCGACCGATGCTCCGGAAACGAAAAGCGCAACACAAAGAACAATTGAAATAATGCCTGTAAGCCTTTTCTTCATTAATTTTTTCCTCCAACTTTAGTTAAATATTATTTTATATTATTTATCAATTTCAGTCAATAAAAATTATAAATAAAACAAAAAAGTGCAAAGGGAGCTTATCCCACTGCACTTATAAAAATAATTTCAATTATTCTTTACCGAACATATTTACTTTTCTTTCTAAATTCTCATAAATTTCTTGAACAAAAGTATCTTTATCATCAAAAAGAACATTAATAATCTGCATTGCTTTCTTTAAATATCGCGGATTCTTCTCAGTTTCATAAAGTGCCGAAAGATGATGAGCAATTAACCACGCAATCGGTATTAACGCTTCGCTTGCAACTTTTCTTTTTTCTTCACCACTCAAGAAATACACGAGAGCATTTTCTCGAGATTTATAAAGATTAGGGAGTTTTATTGCCTGTTCAATAGCTTTCCGGTGTTCCCCGATTTTCCAATAAGCGAAACAAATATTATACAGAGTTGCTCCGCGCACCTCGCAATCATCACAATATTTAATTATCTGCTCCTGAATTGATATTGACTCCATCAAATATTTATGTTTTTCATCGACAGTTCCATCAAGTTTTTCAAGTGATGTTGAAAGTTGCACCAGTAAAAGAGCGTCATTGGGGAATATTTTCAATGCATCTTTCATTAAGGCTACATTTTCATTATGAAAACCGGATTTATTATTTTCTGTCCATTGCTGATTAACTGCATCATATTTTTCTTTCATTTCTTTTTCACTGACACCAAGCAATTCATCAATGGTTATTCCGAGATAATTAGCAAGCGACGGAAGCATTTCAATGTCAGGATATCCGTCGCCGCGTTCCCATTTGCTTATAGCCTGAAAAGATATACCAAGATGAGCAGCAACTTCTTCCTGTGTCAGATTTCGTTCAAGACGAATCCTTTTAATATTTGCACCAATTGAAAATTTCATATTAAACCTCCGTGTACTCTTTATAAAACCATAATACGGAATGTTTTTTATTTATTCAATAACCGCAATGATGATTATGTTCAACTGAATGTAGAATATCTGAATTAAACATAAAAATCACAAAGAATATAAGCATAAATGACAAAATGTGATATTTCCATCAGTTCAGCTGTTGCTCTGCTTATTACCGAGTTGATAGAACGCAACCGCTGAAGCAGCAGCAACGTTAAGCGAATCAACGCCGTGATACATTGGTATTTTCACGGTAAAATCGCATTCGGATATGGTTT
>JAZLCS010000143.1:0-12691 GCA_045614385.1 Acutalibacteraceae bacterium
GGTAGATTCAGAGGATCAGCAGCCTATGCCTGCAACAATGCCTGCAAAGAATGTCACTTTCAACGCATTGTGGAACGGCGCAGACGGCGTTAAGTATACCGTATACTATTATTCAATGAACACCGAAGGTGCTTATGAAAAGACCGAAGCAGGCGAATATGTCTATGCTTCACACTCTGAAGGCTCCGGAAAAACCGGCACAACCGCAAGCGTAACACCCAAAGAAATTGAAGGCTTCACGGTTGATACAGGAATGAGCACTCTTTCGGGCAAAATTACCGCTGACGGTGAGCTCAAACTTCATGTTTTCTATGCAAGAAACGAATATGACCTTGTAACTGTTGTTGACGGCAAGGAAACATCAAGAACCAAATATTATTACGGCGCAACAATTCCTGTCGATGCTCCCGAGCTTCCCAAGGATACCAATGAGATTGATTATCCCGAAGTATGGACATGGGCATGGACATCAAAGGATGCCGACGGCAATTCCGTTGTGAACACAACAAAGCCTGCAACAATGCCCGCAACAGAAGTTAAAGCATCAATGACCTCAGCTCCCATGCTTTATACAATCACTCTTTACAGCGCAGGTGACATTGAGAATCCTCAGGTTCCCTATAACACCGTGTTTGATGTTGCAGTTCTCGGTACTCCCAAGATGGAAGGTTACACCTTTGCCGGTTGGGCAGATGCTGATGAAAACGGCAACAAAGTTACTACAATAACAGTAACAAGTGATACTAAGATTTATGCTCAGTGGACTCCCGTTGTTTACACCGCAACTTTCTATAGCTCAGACCCGGCAACCAATGCTAAGATAGGCGAGCCTATTGGCACAAAAGATATTGCTTACGGTGCTGTAGTTACTTACACTGCTCCCACAGCTCCCGAAGGTTACACCTTCAAAGGCTGGCTTGCAGACGGTACTCTTTATGACGGAAACGATAAAATGACCGTCGGCAACAAAGATTTTGTTGCTCAGTGGGTTGCTGTTACAGAAAAAGCTTAATAAAACAACAAAAGCGTACCGTTCGCGGTACGCTTTTTGTTATGCTTATAAAACTGTAAATTCCGAAAAGTCGGCTTTAAGCTCTGCGCCGTCGATTGAGAGGCTGAGCCAAGCGCCTGTTTCGCCGTTTGCGGTCAGAGCGAAGCTTCCGCGTTCACCCGTGCCGTGATATGTCCATGTCCCGTCGGAATATGTTTTCTGAATGTTAATGCCTTGAATAACATCGGTCAGAGTCTGGGTCAGCAATGCTCCGAATTCCGCCTGCGGAAAACGCGAAAGATCGGTTTCGAATTTCAGCCCGTCATAGGTGACTGTGCATATTCCGTCTGTATATCTGAGATTCAGGGAGTTCAGAATTTCGGGGGTAAGAATTTGGATTTCATATTCTTCCGCAGAAATCTGTTTAAGTTCGGCTGTCATTGCCGTTCCGTTGAAGGCAACGTCAAGTTTTGCCGTGAAGGCTGTCGGAGGCGGGGGAGGAGTTGACTCCTTTTGCTCCTGCTTTTCACATCCTGCCGCAAGAAGAAGCATGAGCGCGGCAAAAATCCAAAAAGCTTTTTTCAAATTATCACCTGCTATTCAAATTTTGAAAAAAGCTCGGGTAAAGCGTTCAGAACATCGCTTGGCAGCATGCCTCTCATTGAGGTTTTGCGGGCAACCAAATCCGCGCAAAGCCCATGCAGATAAACCGCGCATACCGAAGCATCAAACGGGCTTAAGCCCTGAGCAAGGAATGAAACGGTCATTCCTGCAAGCAGATCGCCGCTGCCGCCGCGCGCCAGGCCGCAATTGCCTGTTGAATTCAGATAAATGCGGTTGGTTTTGCCGTCACAGACAACGGTGTTGGCGGTTTTGAGAACAACGGTTATGCCGTGCTTTTTTGCGAATTCATATGCTGTGGAAATGGGATTTGCGAGAATTTCAGCAATGCTTTTGCCACACAGACGGCTCATCTCTCCCGGATGAGGTGTTAAGATAACCGGAGCCTGAGCTTCTTTCAATATATCTATATTTGTGCTCAGCGCATTTATGCCGTCAGCATCAATAATCATCGGCTTTTTTAATTCTTTTATTAAGTTTGTCACAAGTCTTACCGTGTCTTTGTTAAATCCTATGCCGCAGCCCATAAGAACGGCAGTGGCTCTTTCGGAAGCTTCCGTAACGCCGGCCATGGCAGAGAAAGCAAAGGTGCCTTCAAAGTTCGGTTCAAGCGGCAGAAGAAGCGGCTCAACAAGCTTCGGAGCGATTCCTGCGTATGCACTTTGGGGGAATGCTGCCGTAACAAGTCCTGCGCCGCAGCGCAGAGCACCGCCGACAGCGAGATATGCCGCACCCGTCATCCTCATGCTGCCGCATACACAAAGAGCGTGGCCGTAGGTGCCTTTGTTCGAAACGGGCTTTCTGGCAGGCAGCATGCTTTTGATTTCAGCAGGGCTGAGTGTTATGCAGGCAACGCTGTCAAGATTTTTGAAATCTTCGTTTTTAATTCCGATGTCGGCAACAATCAGATTGCCGCAGTATTTGCAGCAGGGCTTCATGATGTGAATGGGTTTATATGCGGAAATTGCAATGGTTATGTCGGCTTTGAAAACAGCTCCCTGAACGGTTGCACTGTCACAGTCCGCTCCGGCAGGAACGTCAATTGCTATAATGGGAGCAGACGCGGCATTAACCGCTTGAGCAAGAACGCTCAGCGAATGGTTGAGCGAGCCTGAAAAACCTGTGCCGAAAATTGCTTCAACGATAATATCGGCGTTTTCTATATATGTTTTGAGCAGCGTAAGGTTATTGTCATAGCGGATTATGTCTATGCCTGCGGTTTCGACAAGCGAAAACATGTCAATTGCATCGGCAGCTTTCGGTTCGCCGCACGCAAGCATAACGGTTACTTCACAGCCGTATTCCCACATTTTTCGGGCAATAACAAAGCCGTCACCGCCGTTTTTACCCTTGCCGCACAAAACAAGAACCTTCTTTTTGTTCTGTTTGCTTATATCAAATTGTTTTTTTATTATTCTTGCGCATGCCTGTCCCGCGTTTTCCATCAGCTGAGGGAAAGAGATACCTCGTTTAACGGCATTGCATTCCGCCTGATACATTTGCTTGCTTGTAACAACAAACATGAAGTCACCCCATAGAAAATTATAGTTTGATTTTAACACAAGCATCGTTTGTTTGGAAGTGTATTTAATAAATTATTGTAATTTTTTTCATTTTTTGCATTGATAGATTAAATTATCAATGTTATAATTTAAAATAGAGAAGTATGGGGGTGCACCATGGAAGAATATATCAACGGGTATATAAGACCGCGTCTTCAGGGCGACGGCGGCGAAATAACCTTTCTTAAGCAGGAGGGCAGTGAGATAACAGTGCTTCTGCAAGGTGAATGTTCAAAATGCTTGATTCTTGACCGCTGCCTGCGGTGGATTGAAGAGCGAATCAAGGCGGATAAAAACGAAACTGTTACGGTTATCGGAATCCGCAAAAAGCCCTATTTTCAGGATGTGTGAGGTGTAATATATGGCTCATATCAAAGTTGTCAGAAGAAGCATGAGACCGGAAGAATGGGTTCAGCTTCGCTTCGGCTGGCTTAAAAGACATATTTACAGCGAAAAGAATGAAATAACCTCTTTCATGATAAAGGATGCACGCCAGGTTTCAGAGATGAATTTTGAATTCTATGATGAAGATTTCAGACTGCTCCGAAAAGGCGATATGTATTTTACCCCCGACGGCACTGCATTTATTGAGGCCGATTATGAATTGCCCGAGCATCTTGTCGGCAAAAAGTATTGTTTTTTCCTCAAAACCGCAGCCGAGATGATTGTTAAGGTTAACGGTGTTTATGTCGGCGGCATCGACCCCAACCGCGAGAGACTTAATCTTTCTGATTATGTTGAGGGCAGAAAGCTTCATTTTGAAATAATGGGCTATAACCGCTCAAAGCCCGATGATGAGCGCAACCCCGAAAGCCTCAGTGTCAGAGGCTGCAGGCAGATTTTTGAGGGCGGATATATTTCCGTTGTCAACGAAGATGTTCAATCGCTTGTTTATGATATTGAGATGCTGCTTGATGCTGCACTGAGTGAGGTATTTAACGAGGATTTCAGCGCGCTTGTTATCCGCGAGCTTGATGCGGCACTCAATATGATTGATTTTGATGATGTTCGGAATGAAGATGTGAAAGCAGCTTCGGATTATATAGATAAAAAAATTTTTTCAAATAAAGATTATAAAGGCAGCGGCAACGTTGCTCTTGTTGCCCATTCCCACCTTGATATTGCTTATTATTGGCGCAGAATCCATGCCGTTCAGAAGAATCTGAGAACGGTTCTCATTCAGCTTCGCTTGATGGATAAATATCCCGATTTCAAATATGCCCACACTCAGGCTTATACATATGAAACCGTTGAAAAGTATTATCCCGAAATATTTGAAGAGCTTAAAAAACGAATAGCAGAAGGAAGGTTTGAGCCTGTCGGAGCAATGTATGTTGAGCCGGACTGCAATGTTCCCTCATGCGAAAGTCTTATCCGTCAGTGCCTTTACGGTCAGAGCTATTTCAGGGAGAAATTCGGGCTGACGGTCAATAACTGCTGGCTTCCCGATGTTTTCGGCAACAGCTGGATTCTGCCGCAGATTCTTAAAAAGAGCGACGTTGATTATTTTGTTTCAAACAAAATGTCCACATGGAACGATACAAACCGTTTCCCGCACAATAACTTTATCTGGAGGGGAATCGACGGCTCCGAGGTTTATGCCTGTGTTCCGCCAACTCATTTTATCACATGGAATATGCCCGGTCAGGTTCAGGAGAATTGGGATGCATATCAGGATAAAAACGAAGGCGGACAGACTCTCCAGATGTTCGGCTACGGCGACGGCGGCAGCGGCGCAACGGAAGAAATGATTGAACTGATGCACCGCTTTGAAAAGCTTTCCGTTATGCCTGAAACCGAGCATACAACGGGGGCTGAGTTCCTCAAAAAGAATTTTGAAGGCAACGATAAACTTGCCACATGGGACGGCGAGCTTTATCTTGAAATGCACAGAGGCACTTTTACCACGAAATCCAAGCTTAAGGCATATAACAGAAAGCTTGAGTTTATGCTCAGGGATGCTGAATTGCTCAGCGTTCTGCGCATGAAAAACGGCGCAGAATATCCCGCCGAAAAAATCAGAGAAATCTATAAAAAGCTGATGATAAATCAGTTTCATGATATTTTGCCGGGCAGCCACATAACTCCCGTTTACCGCGACGCCATGGCTGACTATGAGCAGATGGAAAAAGAGCTTGCCGAAATAATCGGCAACGGTGCGCAATATTTCAATACACTCAATTTTAAACGTAATAATTTGGCTTTTATACCCGACGAAAACGGCAAAAACATCAGAATTGGTAAAAAAGGCTTTTATGTCAAAACGGATATTGATGCTCTTTCAAACGGAGAAATCAAACCTTCAAATAATTCAGCGGATTGGATAACAGTTGATGGTGATAAGGTTGAAACGCCGTTTTATTCGCTTGTTTTTGCGCCGGACGGCAGCATCGTTTCGCTTCGCGATAAGGCTCTTTGCCGCGAATGGGTGAATGGTGATTTCAACAAGCTGAAAATGTATCATGATACCCCCGGCAACTATGATGCATGGGATATTCTGCCGAATTATAAGGACAGACCCTGTGAAATGGCGGTTAATGAACCTCTCGGATTTATGGGGGCTGACGGCGAATGCGCTGAGTTTTCTGCGACTCTTGCAACCGAAAAAAGCACCTGGAAGCTCATAATCCGTCTTTTCAGAGTATCAAGAGGAATTGAAGTTGAAAATGTTGTTGACTGGAACGAAAAACATAAGCTTGTCAAGGCTGAGTTCGGCTGCAACATTCTCAGCCGTGAGCTCCTTTGCGACACATCGGCGGGCATAATACGCCGCGAAACCCATCGCAACACAAGCTGGCAGCAGGCGCGATTTGAAGTCTGCCACCATAAGTGGTGTGACATGGCAGAGCAAGGCGGAGGCATTGCTTTGATAAATGAGGGGAAATACGGCGTTTCCGCAGAGGGAAGTAAAATGGCACTTTCGCTTCTGCGCGCAACCATCAGACCCGACCCCACTTCGGATATGGGCAGTCACGATTTCTGCTACATGATTTATCCTCACGCGGGGGATGCCGTTTCGGCTGAAATCAATAAAATTGCATTTGAATATAACATTCCGCTTGTAAAAGCCGATATTTCCGCCAATCTTCCCGATTTTGGTCCTCTATGGCTTCAGGCAGTCAAGCTTTCCGAAAACGGAAAATATATAGTTGTCCGTCTTTGTGAGCAAAACGGTGCAAGAGGAACGATGAATCTTCCCGAAGAAGTATCTGTTCTGAATATGCTCGAGGATGAAATATACAAAACCCGCACAGTGGAATACGCTCCGTTTGAAATCATTACTCTCGGCTTTGGAATATAAGGAGGATATAAAATGAACACCTATGAATATTGGCTTACATTTGATGAAGAAACAAAAAAAGAGCTCGAAAGCATAACTGACAAGGCAGAGCTTGAAGACAGATTTTATAAAGAGCTCGAATTCGGAACGGGCGGTCTGCGCGGAGTCATGGGCGCGGGCGCGAACAGAATGAATAAATACACCGTTTCAAAGGCAACAAAAGGTCTTGCGGATTATCTCAATGAAAACTTTAACGGCGAAAAATCGGTTGCGATTGCATTTGATTCAAGAAATAATTCGCAGTATTTTGCGCAGGTTGCCGCAGGAGTTCTCTGCAAAGCAGGTATAAAAGTTTATCTTTTTGAAACTCTCATGCCTACGCCGGTTCTTTCATTTGCCGTAAGATATCACAAATGCACCGCGGGTATTGTTCTTACCGCAAGCCATAATCCCAAGGAATATAACGGTTATAAGGTTTATGATTCAAAGGGTTGTCAGCTTGTTCCGGAATATGCCGACAAGGTAATTGCTTATGTTAATGCCGTAACCGATTTAAAGGATATTCCGAGCATGTCTGTTAAAGATGCCGAGAAAGAAAATAAGCTTGTTTATATCGGCGATGATACTCTCAATGCATTCCTTGCCGAGGTTAAAAAGCAGAGTCTTTATAATGAAAAGTCAGATTTAAAGATAGTTTATACCGCTCTTCACGGCACGGGAAATATTCCCGTTCGCAGAGTTCTTGACGGTAAAAATGTTTCAATCGTAAAGGAGCAGGAACTTCCCGACGGCAATTTTTCAACCGTTCGTTCGCCTAACCCCGAGGAAAAAGATGCACTCACCCTTGCTCTCGGGCAGGCAGAAGCAGAGGGCGCGGATATCGTTATCGGTACCGACCCGGACTGCGACAGAATCGGTGTCGGTGTGCTTCACGGCGGAACCTATGCTCTTCTCACCGGCAATCAGACGGGTGCCTTGCTTGTTGATTTTATTCTCAAATTCAAAAAAGATGCAATGCCGAAAAATGCCGCCGTTGTTAAAACGATTGTCACCAGCGGTATCGGTGCGGCAATTGCCGAAAAACATGGTGCAAAGTCTGTTCAGACCCTTACAGGCTTTAAATATATCGGTGAAAAAATTTGCCTTTGGGAAGAAAACGGCGAAAACACCTTTCTTTTCGGTTATGAAGAAAGCTATGGCTATCTTGCGGGAACTCATGCAAGGGATAAGGATGCCGTGTCCGCAGCCATGTTAATTGCCGAAATGGCAGCTTATTATAAAAACAACGGCATGACTCTTGTTGATGGCCTCAACGGTATCTATGAAGAATACGGATATTATTATGACTGCCTTGAAACCTTTGTGCTTAAAGGTAAAGAGGGTGCGGAGAAAATTCAGTCCGCAATGAAGGCGATGCGCGAAAACGGCAAGAACCTTTTTGATGACCTCAGCAACCTTCTTGACTATTCAGAGGGTATTGATGATCTTCCCAAGGAAAATGTTCTCCGCTTCGATTTCAGCGACGGCTCATGGGCTGCCGCAAGACCTTCGGGCACAGAACCCAAGCTTAAGCTTTATTTTTCAGTTAAGGGTGAAAATAAGGAACAGGCAGAAATCAGACAGCAGAGCATTCGAAACAAGCTTGCGGAAATGATCGGATGATAATTTAGTTATTTACATTTGTTTTTTTATGTTGTAATATATAATCAAAGCTTTATGGAGGTAAAATCAAATGAAAAGAATTACAGCATTTTTACTTGCGATGATAATGGCGTTATCAGTGTTTGCGGTTATGGGTTATGCCGACGGCACCGCTGTTACGGCATATGTTGCTCAGTATGATGAAACTGAGGATGATGTTGACAGAATTATCAATTGGTATGAAACAAACGGCAAATATTATTTGTTTATCCCTGCATCAATTGATTATGACACAGCAAAATTCTATGTTCCCGGCGCAAACGTAACCGTCAACGGAGCGGCTTATACCGAAGCCAAAACACTTTCAGAGGTTTTTGCTGACAAAACAGAAATTACCGTTGGTGTTGGCGGCGAAACATATAATGTTGTCATTATTAAAGAATCAAAGGTTGCTTCCCTGTTTATTGCAACCGAATCAGGCAATCTTGATTATATTCATGCCGTAAAAGGCAATGAAGAAGAAGGTCTTATTGAAATCGTTGATGAAAACGGTGAGCTTGTTTGGGAAGGCGCTCTCGAAATCAAAGGCAGAGGAAACTCAACCTGGCAGATGGAAAAGAAACCTTATAATATCAAGCTTGATAAGAAGGTTGACCTTTTCGGTATGGGCAAAACCAAGAAGTGGAGTCTTATTGCTAACCATGGCGATGATTCCATGATAAGAAACGTTCTTGCTTATGAAGCAGCCGAAAGAGCGGGCATGCCCTATAATCCTCAGTTTACCCCCGTTGATGTTTATATCAACAATAACTATATGGGTGCATATCTTCTCACAACAAGAATCGGAATTGACAGCTCAAATGTTGATATCGAAGACCTTGAAGGCGAAACTGAAGATGTAAACGATGCAGACCTTGAAACATATCCCAGAGGCGGCTATTACGGCACATATGCAGGTCTTATCGAAGGCACAAAGAAATGGTTTGAGATTCCCAATGACCCTGCAGATATCACAGGCGGTTATATCATTGAAATGGAGCTTGCAAACAGATATGCAGACGAAGCCAGCGGTTTTGTTACAACCAGAAGCCAGCCTTTTACAATGAAAACTCCCGAATATGTGTCAAAGGCACAGATTGATTATATCAGCGACTATTATCAGAAGGTTGAAGATGCAATCTACAACGGCGCAAGCATGGATGAGCTTAATAAGCTTGTTAGTGTTGAGTCGCTTGCACAGATGTATATCATCAATGAGTGGGCATCGAATATGGATGCTTCACTGACCAGCACATATTTCTATAAGCCCGCCAACGATGTTCTTTACGGCGGTCCCGTATGGGATTTTGACATCGGTTTCGGCAATAACGGCGGTCAACGCTTCGGCAACGATTACGAAGATCCCACAAAGTGGACTGTATGCTACAACAGAATGTACAGAAACACAGTTTTCGGTTCATGGGATATTGACGAGCAGCCAACTGTTTATAATGTTCTCACAAAGAATGCGGGCTTTATCTCTGAGGTTGAAAAGGAATGGAACAGCGATGCAAAGGCTGCTGTTAACGAAACAATCAGCTGGGTAACAAACACTTATATTCCCGCAGTTGAGGGTTCGGCAGTTGCAAATGCAATCCGCTGGAATATTTTCGGAACACTTGATGTTGCTCAGATTAAGACAGAGTTTGCAAAGGCAACAAAAGAAGCAACGGATTTTGCAACCGTTAAGAGCGCAACAATGGATTCGGGCATTGGTAAGGTTCAGGATGATGCGCCGGAAACCAACTTTATTCTCAAGGCTCTCAAGCAGATTCTTGTAGGCGTAAACAATGCTTTTGAAAAGGCAATTGTTCTTTTTGGCCTTGTTAATAAAATCTGAACATAAAATTTATCCCTGCGTCACGATGACGCAGGGATTTTTTTCTATACGTCATATCCTTTTTGGATTATAATGTCAACAACGCTGTCAACATATTTAATGCAAAGCTCTTTTGACTCAGCTTCAACCATGACTCTTATAACCGGTTCGGTTCCCGATTCACGAACAAGGATTCTTCCCGAATCACCGAGTTCGGTTTCGGCTTTTTTGACGGCGGCCTGCACATCTTCATCATTTTTTGCTTTCGGCTTATCCGAGACCCTGATGTTTTTCAGTACCTGCGGATAGACTTCAAAGCCTTCAGACAGCTTGCTCATCGGTTTCTTTTCTGCCATCATGACCTCCATCATTTTAAGGCTGGTCAGAATGCCGTCACCGGTTGAAGCGTGTTTTGAAAAAATAATGTGGCCCGATTCTTCGCCGCCAAGGCGGTTGTTGTGCTTCGTCATGTGTTCATAAACATATTTGTCACCGACTGCAGTTTTTGCATAACCGATTCCGAGCTCATCAAACGCTTTATAAAGCCCGAAATTTGACATGACGGTTGTTACGACTGTGTTGTTGAGCAGCTCGCCGCGCGATTTCAGATATTTCCCGCAGATGTAAAGGATGTGGTCGCCCGAGAGAACGTTGCCTTTTTCATCAACGCAAAGGCATCTGTCTGCATCGCCGTCATATGCAAAGCCTACATCAAGCTTTTTTTCAACAACAAGCTTTTGCAATCCCTCAATGTGAGTTGAACCGGCGTTCTCATTAATGTTCAGCCCGTTCGGTTCGGCATTAATAACAAAGGTTGTTGCACCGAGCGCATCGAAAACAGATTTTGCGATGTTCCAAGAGCTTCCGTTTGCGCAATCCAGACCGATTTTTTTGCCTCGGAAAGAATAAAGACCCAGCGAAATCAGATATCCGATATATCTGTTCCTGCCTGCGATATAGTCAACCGTGCGCCCGATTTTATCCCGTGTTGCAAACGGTATTTCCAAGCATTTCTTATCAAAAACTTCAAGATTTCCGTCAATATAATCTTCTATATATCCTATGGTTTCATCGTCGATTTTTTCTCCGTCTTTGTTTAAAAGCTTTATGCCGTTATCATAATACGGGTTGTGGCTTGCGGAAATCATGATTCCGCAGTCAAAACCGTCAACCTTTGTAACATATGATACAGATGGAGTGGTTGTAACGTGAAGCAGATATGCGTCTGCGCCTGAAGCGGTAAGGCCTGCAACAAGTGCATATTCAAACATATAGCTTGATTTGCGTGTGTCTTTTCCGATAACGATTTTTGCGGTTTCCGCACTTCCTGAAGATTTTTTCAGTTCACCGTAATACCAACCGAGAAAACGGCCGACTTTGTATGCGTCATCCGCTGTCAGATTTTTGTTTGCCTCTCCTCTGAAGCCGTCTGTTCCGAAATATCTGCCCATAAAATCTCCTATCTGTTTTCTTTTTGAATGATTATGCCGCCGGTTTTATAAATGCTGTTTGGCGGCACTGTGCCGCGAACGCACGAAAGGGGATAAATATTTGAATTTCTGCCGATAACCGTTCCCGGATTCAGAACACTGTTGCAGCCGATTTCTGCAAAGTCGCCCAGCATCGTTCCGCATTTTTTCAGTCCGGTTTCGATTTTTTTATTACCGAATTTAACCGTAACGAGCGAATAATCCGATTTAACGTTTGATGTTATCGAGCCTGCGCCCATATGAGCTTTGTAGCCGAGAATGCTGTCACCGACGTAGTTGTAATGAGGTGTCTGAACACTGTCAAAAAGAATGGCATTTTTCAGTTCCGAAGAATTGCCGACAACGCAGTTTTTGCCTATAATCACCGAGCCGCGGATGAAAGCGCAGTGGCGAATTTCAGTTTTGGCTCCGATGATGCATGGAGCACCTATAAAAGCTGTCGGAGCGACAACTGCGGTTTTATGAATCCATACTTCTTCCGAAATCTGTTGATATTCCGATTTGTCAAGCTCTTTGCCGAGAGAGATAATGAAATTTTTAATTCCTCCCAGTGCCTGCCACGGATATTCAAAACCGCTCAGATAATCCTTTGCGGCGGTGTGTGACAGGTCATACAAATCATTGATTTTAAGCATTTCAACCCTTCTTTGCATTTTTATATAATGTATATTAATTTTTTTACAGTTATATAATAGGCAAAGTTTAAAAATATATCCGAAAAAAAGAGCATCACCGGTTATGGTGATGCTCAAAAAATTTATTTTTTATTCAACGGTAACGGTGCCGTCTTCTGCAACCGTGATTTTCATGCCGTCTTTAACATAGTCAAGAAATTCCTGACCGAGGCAGTCAACGGTAATCATGGGTTCATCTGCCCAAACAGCGGAAAGAACCGCGCCGGCAGCGGCAAGCGAGTCAATGTGTTCCGAGAAAAGCATGCACTTGGGATTTCTCTTCATCATGTTTGCACAGTAGAGAACCATACCGCCGGTTGTTGAACCGATTGTCTGGGGAAGGCAGAGAGCTGTGCCTACCATAGGCTTGTTGTAAAGGTCAGCGTTGTTCTGATCGCCGCACTTTGCTTCTTTATCGCCGAACTGAAGTGCGTTCTGGAAAGAGGCGAGAGTGTTGAAACCGCCGTGGGAAACAAGTGCTTCAGCTGTGCATTCGCCTGCAACAACAGGTCTGCCTTTAAACTGTTTCATCTTATTTTGCCTCCTTTGTGATTATATCAAGAATCTCGTCGCT
>JAZLCS010000144.1:0-12383 GCA_045614385.1 Acutalibacteraceae bacterium
TGATGTTCAATTTCCAGCATATGGAAGCAGACAGTTTCATGGTCAGTTGGGTTCCGATGCCATTCAGCCTCAAAAAGCTTAAGAATGCATATGAAAGATGGCAGCATAAGCTTTACGGTATTGCTTGGAATGCAAACTACATAGAAAACCATGACCAGCCCAGAATTATCAGCCGTTACGGAGATGAGAAATACAGAGTTGAAAGCGGAAAAATGCTTGCAACAATGTATATCTGCCAAAGCGGTACACCGTTTATTTATCAAGGTCAGGAAATCGGTATGCTCAACATAAAAATGAACAGCGTTGACGATTATACCGACACGCAGGTTAAAAGCACATATCAGCTTTTCAAAAAGCTTGGTTTCAGCGATAAAATGTTTTTGAAGGTTGCCAACAGAGCTTCGCGTGACAATGCAAGAACTCCCGTTCAGTGGAATTCGGAGAAGAATGCAGGCTTTACAACGGCTGATGAAGCTTGGTTTAAGGTTAATCCCAACTATACTGATATTAACGTTGAGGCTGCTGAAAAAGACGAAAACTCAATTCTCAACTATTACCGCAAGCTGCTTAAATTCCGCAAGGAAAATGAGGTTTGTATTTACGGCGACTTCAAGCAGCACTGCAAAAACAGCAGAAAACTCTTTGTTTATGAGCGTAATTATGAGGGTAAGCGCATGCTTGTTATCAACTCCTTTGTTGAAGATGCTGTTCATTTTGAAGCCCCTGCAGGTTTTGATTTGAGCAAAGGCAAGCTTGTTCTTTCAAATTATAATGTTATTGACAGCCCGGTTAACGCATTTGTTACCAAGCCTTATGAAACAAGAGTTTATCTTTTCTGATATAATAAAGAAAAAGCCACGGAAAGCATTTGCCTTCCGTGGCTTGATTGTTTTGTTTATGCAGCTGATGAATAAGCAAGATTCTTTCTGATATTATCGCAGAAATCTTTGGCAACCTTGTTAATCCAGGTTGAATGCTCTTTGACGGTGTATTCACCATCTTCAGCAAGAAGAGTTTCTTCGTAGGAAGTCATTGCTTCGTCGCCTTTTGCTGTTCTGATGGTTTCTTCCCAGTCTGTATCATCTGTATTGTCGCTTACGAAATACATGATGTGATAACCGTAATCTGTTTCAATGATTCCTGTGTCGCCTGCCTTGCGTGCATCATCAAAGCTCCATGCTTCGAACTCTTCAACATAATTGTCTGTTGTTCTGATGCCTTCATAAAGACCGCCGGTTTCAGCAGAGCCTTCGTCATCTGTTTTTTCGGTAGCCATTGCTGCAAAGCTTTCTTCTGTTTTATCGCCTGCAAGCCACTCATCAAGAAGAGCCTTTGCTTCGTTATATGCAGCGGTTTTTTCAGCTTCTGTTACGTTCTCTGAATCAGCAGCATCAAAGCTGACAAGGCAGTGACGAACGTCAACGCTGTTCATCGCATATGAAGGCTTAACGCTGTAGATAATATAAACAGCCTTTTCGCCCGTAATCATAGTCTTGTCGCCTGCCTTGCGAGCATTGTCAAACGCCCAGTCAGCAGCTTCTTCGGATGTTGCGGTAACGAGTGAATTGTATGTTGCAATTTCGCTGAGGATTGTGTAATCTTCACCGTCGGATTCCTCTGCATCCTTGTTTTCATAAGCAGTGATTGCAGCCTGGAAAGAAGCTTCGTCGCCAAGCTTGTCATAAATCGCCTTGGCTTCTGCGATTACAGCATCGTTTTCAGCCTTCTGTCTTGCAGCAAGAGCCTCGTCGGTTTCTCCTTCTTCAGCAGTAAGAGTTGTGAATTTGAAAGAATAATAACGGATGTCTGTGTAGTTATAATCTTTTTTGTTGGCTTCATATTCAGCCTTGATATCTTCATCGGTAAAGCTTGCCTTAAGTTCGCTTGCTTTATCTTCTGAATAGTTGGCGGCAAGAGTTTCCATTTCAAGCTGTTTTACAAAAGCTTTTTCATTGAAACCTGCACCGAAAGTTTCGTTAAGATAAGCGTTAAGTGAGAAGTTGCTTGCAGCAGCCTCACTTCTGTAGTTTTCAACTGTTTCGTTGATTTCTGCCTGTTCATCTTCGCTGAGCTCATAGCCTGCTTTTACAGCTTCGCTATAGTAAGCAATAACGTTCTGTGCGTAATCAACAGCAGAGGTTTTGAAGCTGTCAGCCCATGTGATGGCGTTTCCGTCTTCATCGGTTTCGGTTGAATTCTGTTCATCGGGTGCAACGGTAGTGTCAAAGCCGATGCTGTATCCGTAATTCTCCTGATACATGTCTGCATAATATGCCATCTGCTGATACTGAGCTGAATAATAATAGTTGTATTCAGATGCAGAAATCTTAGTGTCGCCGATTTCAACTGCGGTTGCAAATCTTTCGATAACACCAAGCTCGTCAACAAGCTTCCAAGCAATGCCGCCTGCAATTGCAACAACGAGAACAATGGCAACGACCTTTTTAATTAATTTTGTTGCCGTGTTTCTTTTTTCAATGCTCTTTGCGTTCTGCTTTGCAGCTTTTGCAATTCTGGCTTTACGCTCCTCGCGATAAATTTCAGCCTTGCTCTTTGAGCTTTCATTTTTTGCCATAACTGTTCATCCTTTTCTTTGTAATATTAAATGCCGACCGAACAAAATCGGCATAATGTAAATATATTATACTATTTTTATAGTTTTTACAAGCTTTTTTTGAAAATTAATAGGCAATTTTCATTAAATTAAATATTTATTTACATTTTAGAGTGACTACATTTGACCTTTACGGCGTGTTTGGTTCTCTAAGGTTATTGCCTTGTGAGAGAACCGTTGAGAAATTCTCTTTTGAACCATACGTCTTCAACTTCAAAAGACTTCCCGTTCAGATACTCAAGAATTCCTGCATCGCTTGTGAAAGCAAAACACAGTTTGTAGGAATAAAGAAACTGTTTTTTATATCCGAGCGGTTTGTTAAGAGAATTTGAGCCGTATTTGCCGTCGCCGAGCAAAGGGTGACCGATGCTGGAAAAATGGGCTCTTATCTGATGGGTTCTGCCCGTAAGCAGTTCAACTTCAACAAGGCTCAGACCGTCGCACTCAGAAATAACGGAGTATTTTGTTTTTATTTCTTTGGCTCCGTGTTGCTCATTATCATAAACCTTAACTTTGTTTTTCTTTTCATCTTTGATAAGCCAGCCTTTAAGAAGCCCGCTTTTTTTATTCAACGTGCCGTGAATAACACACAGATAATATTTTTCAAGTTCTCTGTCCTTCAGCTTCTGATTGAGTATTCTGAGGCTTTCGGCATTTTTTGCCGCAATAACAATTCCGCCCGTGTTTCTGTCAATCCTGTTAACCAACGCAGGGGCGAATGAGTGCTCGTCTTTCGGGTTATATTCACCTTTTTCATAAAGATAACGCTTAACGCGAGTTATAAGCGTATCATTATATTCAGTTTCATCGGGATGCGACAAAAGACCCACCTTTTTGTCAAGCAAAATAATGTTTTCGTCTTCATAAACAATGTCAAGTTTTTTCGATGCGGAAAGAAAATCAAAGTGTTCATCAACAGGCGCAAAAAATTCATCATTGATATACATATCAACAGTGTCGCCTTCAAGCAGCTTTGTTGAAATTTCGCTGCGCTTGGAATTGACTTTGATTCTTTTGGTTCGTATGTATTTATACATGAGTGATTTCGGCAGTGCAGGGACCGCTTTAGAAATAAATTTGTCCAACCTTTGGCCGGAATCATTCTTTGAAATTACAAAAGTTTTCAACAAACATCTCTCCGATATTAAAAATCTCTTTGCAAAATTGAAATAATGCTGTATAATATCTTAGGATTTAATTAAAGGAGTTATAATATTGAGCGATAATAATAAAAAACAGGATAATCCGCATCAGAATCACAGGGCAAGACTCAGAGAAACTTTCAGAAAAGCGGGTGTTGAAGGAATGCCCGACCATAATCTGTTGGAGTTTCTGCTGTTTTACTCTATTCCGAGAAAAGATACAAACGAAATTGCTCACAGACTTATCAAATCTTTCGGTTCGCTGAGCGGAGTGTTTGAAGCTTCATATGAGCAGTTGCTTGAGGTTGAGGGCGTCGGAGAAAGCTCAGCGCTCTTGATTTCAACCGTTCCCGCCATTTGCCGAAGATATGTTGAGGGGAAAAGCAAAGGTAAAATCAATCTTTCGGAACCCGAGTCAGTTCAAAGCTATATCGCTAGAAAGTATTACGGCTGCAAAACAGAAGTGTTTTATATGATTTGCCTTGATGCTGTCGGGAATCTGATAAATTGCTGTAAGCTCGGCGAAGGAACACCGGGCAGCGTTCTGGTTGATAAAAGAAAGGTGCTTGAAACCGCTTTCAGAAACAATGCCGATAAGGTTATTTTTGCTCATAATCATCCAAACGGCGTTGCGGCACCGTCAAAGGAAGACCTTGCAATGACGGGTACGTTTTCGTCTTTGTTTGCAGGTGTCGGCATAAGGCTTGCTGACCATATAATTGTTGCGGGCGAAGAAACGCTTTCGCTTGCTTCAGTAGAAAAATTTTCAACTCTGTTTATATAATTTCGGGCTATCTTGATGATAGCCCGTTTTTTTGTTAAAATTCTATTTTTACGCTGTGTTTTCCGATTCCTGCAGTGATTTTGAGCATTGAAGCTTCGCTTCCTTCAATCGCCTCAAGAGTATATTCGCCGTCGCACTCAATGCATTTAGCAGGTTTGTGAACATAGATTTCGGTTGGCAATTTATATTCTTTATCTTGGTTATAGACAAGTGTAAAGATATTATTATCTCTGTCGAACGAATAGCTTTCAATTGCGCCGCAGACCGCAACGGGAGAGGTTCTGATAAGGCATGTCATAATCGGATTTTCAAGCAAGCCGTCATAATATGCCCAATATGTATGACCCCACTGATTGCCGTCAAATTTGTCAAGAAGATATTCAATGTGATAAAGCCAGTCTGTACCTTCCGACTGACCGCCCCATTCGCCGACGATAACGGGAACGTTGAGCCTTTCCTGAGATCTTCTGTGTTCATCGAAAATTGAACCTACTCTTGAATTGCTTGCGTATTTATAAGCGGGGGTATCAACCATCAAGTCATAAGCGTGAGGTGCAAAGCAAAGCTTTTCTTCACGCTTTCCGTCATAGTTTACGGGAGGACATGAATAGGGGATGCCGAGGTTTGAGTAATAGCTGTTTTCCATTATGATGATACCGTTGTCGGTAACTTCACGGATTGCTTTTGCAGTTCTGTTTATGAATTGAGAATAAGCACCAGTATCAAATTTGCGGATTAAATCATCAGCCGCAGAAGTGACTTTTCTGAAAAGTGCAGGGTCATTAAACGGCTCAAGAACTCTTATTGCATTTCCGCTTACAAGCTGTTTTATCATCCAAAGCTTTTTACATCTCTTATCGGTCAAAACAGTTTTCGCAACGCTCATTATAAGTTTTCTGAAAACCTTACCGCCGTCTGTGCCCGGGAACGGTTCATTCAAAACATCAAAACCGAAAAGGGCAGGGTGGTCTTTGAATCTTTCCGCCACATGTTTCCACATGTTGCAATAGTATGTTTGCAAGGGCACGCCATTAACTTTATCGTTAGCCCAGAAGTGGTCAAATGCCCTGTGAACAGCTTTACCCCAGAAATATCCTTCTGCCCACACAAATTTTGTTTTGTTCAATTTGGCGCCGTCTGTTATGCATGCCCATGGGGGAGCACCGTCGCCTGCAGTTTCTTTTGCGCCGCTGTAAAGATCCTGATGCATATCAAGATAGAAGTAAATGCCGTATTTTGCGCACAAATCGGCTATGGCATAGACTCTGTCAAGATATTCTTCATTGTATTTGTTAGGTTCAGGTTCAACTGCATCCCAAGTCAGGCCCAGTCTGATAAGGTTAAAACCGTATTCGCTGAGTTGTTTAATAAGTTTTTCGTCAAAGTCAAGAGGATATATTCTTCTTTCTGCACCGTCTTTGTGATATCCCTTGTCACAAAGATTCATTCCGTTGAAGATTCTCTGCCTGCCTTCGGAATCGATGAAAGTTCTGCCTGATGTTTTTATTTTCAGCATTTTTTAAAATCCTTTCGGTTTATTCCGAAAAATCGGTATTATAAAATAATTATATCATTTTTATTATAGAAATGCAACAATAATTATTCTTGAGATTTTCTATTGCGTTATAAAAAAAGGTATGATATAATAATTTCAGAATCAACCAAAATTGTATAAAGAGGAGTAATCAAATGGCAGCATCAAAACTTTTTAAAATGTATTGCAGAACATATCAGGGTATTTTCCGTGTTGCGGTCAATTTTCTTAATTGGAAAGAGCCTGAGCTTGTAAAAGGCGCAGGCAGCGTTAAAAAGCTTCCCGAAGTGGTTAAGGCTAACGGTCACAACAGCGTTCTTGTTGTAACAGACAAGGGCTTGATGGGTTTGCACCTTCTTGACGGTCTTTTTGAAGGCCTTGAAAAAACGGGCGTTAAATATGCTGTTTATGACGGAACCCAGCCTAACCCCACAATCAATAATATTGAAGATGCAAGACAGCTTTATGTTGATAACAACTGCTCAGCCGTTATAGCTTTCGGCGGCGGTTCTCCCATGGACTGCGCAAAAGTTGCTGCCGCAAGAATTGCACGCCCCAAAACTTCTGTTCAGAAAATGCGCGGCACTTTGAAGATTCTCAAAAAGCTTCCCACTATTTATGCAGTTCCCACAACTGCGGGCACAGGTTCAGAAACAACAATTGCCGCCGTTGTTTCTGACCCCTCAACTCACGAAAAATACGCTCTTCAGGATCCCGTTCTTCGCCCGAAGTATGCGGTTCTTGACCCTGAGCTCACAATAGGTCTGCCTCCTCACATAACATCAACAACAGGTATGGATGCTCTCACTCATGCCGTTGAAGCTTATATCGGTCACAGCAATACCAAAGACACCGCTGCCGCTGCCGAGAAGGCAACAAAAATGATTTTTGAAAACATTCTCAAGGTTTATGAAAACGGCAAAGATATTCAGGCAAGAGAAAATATGCTTGAAGCATCTTATCTTGCGGGTATTGCATTCACAAGAGCTTATGTAGGCTATGTTCATGCAATCGCTCATAATTTCGGCGGAATGTACGGAACACCTCACGGTCTTGCAAATGCGGTTATTCTGCCCTATGTTCTCGAAGCTTTCGGCGAAACCGCTCACAAACCTCTTGCAAAGCTTGCGGATATCGCAGGCCTTGAAACTGCAGGCATGAACGAAGCTCAGAAAGCAAATCTTTTCATTGATAAGGTTAAAGAACTCAACAAGCTGCTCAATATTCCTGAGCATCTTGAAGTTCAGGAAAAGGATATTGACACAATTGCAAAGAGAGCAAACAGAGAAGGCAATCCTCTTTATCCCGTTCCCAAGATTATGGATGTTGAGGACTTGAAGTGCGTCATCAGAAAAGTCGGTAACCTCAAATAATACTGCCTAAAACGGACAATTGCGTATAATTGTCCGTTTTTATATAAATTCTTAATGAAATAATAACGAAAATGGTTTATAATTATATGTGAGAGGATGTGTTAAAATGAAAAAGATCAGGCTTGTCAGCGTTTTCCTTGTTTTGGCAATAATGATTTCATCGCTGTCTTTAACGGCTTTTGCGGCAGAAGACAGCTGGGTTCCTAAAAATAAAGAACCTTTTGTTTTTGTTCACGGTCTTAACGGCTGGGGCGGTGCAGAGGGAATTAACGGCGTTGTTCCGTATTGGGGAGCTACCACCGGTGATCTCGTGGTTTATCTTCAGCAGCAGGGCTATGAATGCTATTCGGCTTCTGTAGGTCCTCTCAGCAGTGCGTGGGACAGAGCATGTGAGCTCTATGCTCAGCTGATAGGTTCAACTGTTGACTACGGAGAGGCGCATTCAAAAGAGCATAACCACGACAGATTCGGCAGAACATATTATCAGGCTCTTATTCCGGATTGGGGCGAGCTTGACAAAAACGGCAAAATTCAGAAGATACATCTTATTGGTCACAGCTTCGGAGGAACAACGGTCAGAATGCTTATTCAGCTTTTGACAGACGGCAGCCCCGAGGAAATTGCCGCATCCGACCCTGACGATATTTCGGGTCTTTTCACGGGCGGAAAGGGCGATTGGATAAAGAGCGCAACCACAATATGCACCCCTCACAGCAGTGCAACCGTTTATTATCCGCTCAAGGCGCTGGGGCTTGATTATGTTGTTCAGTTTATCAGCTATCTTTACGCAGGAATCATGGGAAGAAGCTATTTCAACGGCAGGCTTGTTGATTTTCACCTTGAACAGTTCGGCTTGACGGATATTCCAGGTGTTGGCGGCGCAGACAGTCTTTTTGTTGCAATGAATCATGTTATGGATAACCGTGACGACTCCTGTGTCTATGATTTAACACCCGAGGGAACGGCAAAGGTCAATGAAATGGTTGATATCAATGAGGATATCTATTATTTTTCCTATGCGTTCTCAACAACCGAGAAGCTTCCTCTGTTAAATATTGAGGTGCCCGGTATTAAAACAAATCCCGTTATTTATCTTACGGCTCTTGCCATGTGCTTTATGCCTCAGTTTACCGATTCGGAAACTGGCGTTGTTTATGACGAAAGCTGGCAGGCAAACGATGCACTCGTGAATACCGAGAGTGCCAAGCATCCGTATGACGAGCCTTATACCGATTATGACCAAAACAACATTGAGAAAGGTGTTTGGAACGTTATGCCCGTGTGTGAGGGTGACCATGGCACCGCAATCGGTCTTTTTGCTGATAAAGATGAAACAGAAAGCTTTTATCTTGAGCTCTGTGAAATGCTTTGTTCTCTTCCCGAATGATTTTGTGCTAGTTAAGACGTTCGGGAATGTTGCACAGAAAAATGAATTAAAATAATTTCGGAGGAAATAAAATGTCAGTGATTGTAATTGATAATAACAATTTTGACAGTGAGGTTTTGAAGAGCGATAAACCTGTTCTGCTTGATTTTTGGGCAGTCTGGTGCGGTCCTTGCCGCCTGGTTTCGCCGATTGTTGATGAAATTGCGCAAGAGCATCCCGAAATCAAGGTTGGCAAAGTTGATGTTGATGAGCAGCCGGAGCTTGCAACTGCTTTCGGCGTAACAAGCATACCTTCGCTTTTTATTGTTAAAGACGGAAAAATTGTCAACAGTGCAGTAGGTGCAATGCCAAAAGAAAAAATTCTTGATATGTTTAAATAGGGGCAAGGCTGCGGTTTCCGCAGCTTTATCCTTTGATTGACATTGATTATTTGAAATGATATTATAATAATTACAGATATAAAAGGAGGAATGTTTTTATGAGCAGCTTGCTTGGCAAGGTTCGCTCGCTGTTTAGTGAGATAAAAACTCATTGGAATACCCCCGCTGAAGGCAAATATGTTCCTTACAAAGAGTATAGGGATGTTCTTTTTGCTGTCGGAAGCAATTACGCAGGGTCAAAGGTGCTTGAATACATTGGATTCTTCTCCTCATGTTATCTTATTATGCACCACTATAAATTGCCTTACCTCACATTTTCCGTTATCGGTATTCTGAATATGCCTCTGGGTTATATTTCAGCGCTGATGTGGTGGTTTGTTTGTGACAACCTCGGATTTCTTCCGAAGAAAACCGAAAAGAAATTCTATCTTGTCTATGCTCTGATGATGATATTCGGCATATCAACAATTATCTTCGACTACTCACAGCTGTTTAACCCCACAAGTCCGTTTATTACATATCTCAACGGTCTTGAAGGTCTGAATGCAACGGCGTGCTTTAAAACGTTCGGTACCCATTTTCTTTACACAGGCTGGGTTGGCGCAAGAAATATCTTCTGGCGCAAAAAGCTTCTTCCCAAATACGGAAGATATAAATATTCTCTCTATTGCGACGTTGTTCCGAAGTGTATAATGGTAATCCTTATCGGTTGGCTTCCCGTTTATAATATCCCCGATGTTGCAACAAGAGTTTGGGTTGCAAACCTTCTTTTCGCAACTTATAACGTTTTCGGCTTTGCCAACAATATGGAAATCTGCACCAAGAGTATCAGTCCCAATCTTCAGGAAAGAATTCTTGTGCGCAGCTATCCCGTCAAGCTTTCGCATTTCTTCAATACCATCGTCGGCATAATTATGCCTGCGGCTATCGGTATGCTCAGATATGAATGGGCGGATATCAACGTTTACAGATACGTTATCCCCATCACATTCTGCACTCTCGCAGTTTTCACAATGGTATTTGCAGGCAGAATCAAAGAAAGAATTCCTCAGCCTCCCGTTGAAAAGAAGGTTCAGATCAAGTTCTGGGACGGTATGTTCGGCGTTCTCCGTAACAAATATCTGCTTATCAACACTATCGTCGGTCTTATCGACTCTCTCGGCAACGGTATGCTTCCGTTTGTTACTATTCTTTATTTCTATACCTTCCGTTTAAGCGGTCTTCCCTACAGCCTTATCGTTATGCTCATTTCCTTTGCGGGAACACCGCCCGATCTGCTCTCACCCTATTTCCTCAAGAGATTCTCATATAAGCAGATTATGATTTTCTATCAGATTACCAGAGCAATCGGTAACGCACTTATTGCCTGCGCAATGTGGTTCTGCGGCGATAATCTCAACCTTTGCGGTACAATCTGCGTTGTTGTTCTCTTCTTTATGGAAATGACAAAGACCGTTCCCACAACCGCAGGTCACGATATGGGTGTACGTATCGGCGACTATCAGATGTATCTTTCGGGCGAAAGACTCGAAAGTTTTGCAGGCGTTTTCGGTTGGTTCACAGGTCCCATCACTTCATTTGTGGGACTTATCATTCCTCTTATGCTTCTCAAATACGGCTTCAACTCCAACTGGGACGTTCTCTTTGTCGATGCTTCAAGAAGAAACATCATCGTTATTCCCATTCTTGTTGACGTTGTCGGCTTTGCGCTTATGACTATTCCCTATCTCTTCTGGGATTACGACAGCAAGAAGCAGAATATGGTTATGGAAGTTCTCAAGCGACGTGCCGAAGTGACGGAAAAGAAGGCCGCCGAAGAAGGCACAACCGCTTCGGGCGGATATTTAGGTTAAGGAGGGAATGTTATGAGCAAGAAAGAAAAAAAGCAGATTCCCGTTGAAGAACCTATTTATCTTGATATTCCCGAGGACGAAATATGGACTTATCAGGTCGAAGGTCTTACAGCACCTCATATCGGCAAGGAATTTAAATATTACGGCTTGAAAAAAGTGATTTTTGCGCTTGTCATTATTGTTGCTGTTACTATTTCCTGCTATTTCAGCGTAAGAACAGTTCAGAAGGATACTTTTGAATATAAGCAGACCGAAGTTGGCTACGAACTCGAAAAATTCAGCAACACGGGTTATATAACAACTCTCGATATCGATTTCGTATCAAGCATTGAATATGACCGCGAAAATCCCGACGTCAACACCAACTTTATCATCAATAAGGACAAAACCAAAAAGGTCACCTCCGTTCGCGAATATGCGCTCAACTGCGACGAAAAAGTTCAGGTTATCAACATCGGTGCAGATGTTGAATTTGTTGACCCGAAAGCATTCTATTCCTGCTGGGCGTTGCGTGAGATCAGAGTTGACGAAAACAATCCCAACTACTGCGACATCGAAGGCGTTCTTTATAATAAGGATAAAACCGAAATCATCTGCCGTCCGTGCGACCACGATACATATCTTGCCGAAAAATACGGTTATGCAAAATATGATGAAAACGGCGGCAGAATCGAACCCGCTCCCGAAGATGCAAACTATGAGCAGTATGTGAAAGATGTTCTTACATATGTTGTTCCCTCGTCGGTTGAAAAAATCGGTCAGCTTTGCTTCAACTATGCAAACATGAAGAATGTTTATCTTCCCGAGGGACTTAAAACAATCGAAACTCTCGGTTTCTTTGAAATTCCTATTCTTGAAGGTGTTTACAGTTATAAGCCTGCAGGCGAAGTTGCCGACACTCATTTTACAGATGAAGCAGTTCTCGGCGTTGTTTATAATTCACTTCCCGAAGGACTTGAATATATCGGCTCCGATGCTTTCAGCTATAACCAGGCAATGACTTATGTCTATATTCCCGCAAGCGTTACCCATATCGGCCACCACGCATTCTGGGATACTCTCTATGAAGAAAACGGTGAGCTTAAGGGCGTAACTGTTATGAATGTTGCTGCTGACGAAGACACATTCAAGGATGTCAAGTGTGGTGACAGCTGGAGACCTCAGTATGACTATATGCTCTTCAAGAAGTCAATTGACATCAACTATTCAGCTCAGAGAGAAGCTCTCAGCTAAGAGGTAATTTATGTTTAAAAACAAAACTGTATATCTGCAGAAATACTTTTACTATTCAACACTGCTTGTTTATGTAATGGTAA
>JAZLCS010000145.1:0-19480 GCA_045614385.1 Acutalibacteraceae bacterium
ATAACCCCCATTGCAAACGGCATTCCCGCTCTTGTCAAAGAGCTTAAGACAGAGAGCGGCGATGCGGCTCAGGCTATCATGACAACCGACACAGTTGAAAAATGTGTTTCATATTCATTTGAAATCGGCGGCGTTGAATGCAAAATCGGCGGCATTGCAAAAGGCTCCGGCATGATTCATCCCAACATGGCAACAATGCTTGTTTTTGTCACAACCCACTGCGCAATTTCACCCGCAATGCTTCAGAAGGCTCTCAGCGCAGACGTTAAGGATTCTTTCAACATGGTCAGCGTTGACGGCGACACTTCAACCAACGATATGGTTACCGTTCTTGCAAACGGCATGGCAGGCAACGAAGAAATAACTGCCGAGGGCGCAGATTTTGATGAATTCTGCAAGGCTCTTAACGCTGTAACAACTTATCTCTGCCGCATGATTGCGGGCGACGGAGAGGGCCCAACAAAGCTGCTCGAATGCATCGTTGACGGCGCAGATTCAAAAGAAACCGCAGTCACCGTTTCAAAATCGGTTATCTGTTCTTCTCTCTTTAAAGCCGCAATGTTCGGTGCCGATGCAAACTGGGGCAGAGTTCTCTGCGCTATCGGCTACAGCGGCGCAGATGTTGATGTTAACAAAATAGATGTTTCCTTCAAATCTGCCGCAGGTCAGGTTGATGTTTGCAAAAACGGCGCAGGCATCGATTTTTCCGAAGAAACAGCAAAAAAAGTGCTCACCGAAAAAGAAATTCAGGTGCTCATTTCTCTCAACAGCGGCAATGCCACTGCAACCGCATGGGGCTGCGACCTTACATATGATTATGTAAAGATTAACGGAGATTACAGAACTTAAGAGGTATTATGATGGACATTACAAATAACATAAGAGGTCAGGTGCTTGTTGAAGCCCTTCCTTATATTCAGAAGTATTCAAGCAAAATCGTTGTTATCAAATACGGCGGAAACGCCATGATAAATGAAGAACTCAAGGATGCCGTTATGGGTGACATCGCCCTGCTTTCGCAAATCGGCATCAAGGTTGTTCTTGTTCACGGCGGCGGCCCCGAAATCAGCGACATGCTTACAAAGATAGGCAAAAAGAGCGAGTTCATCGACGGCCTTCGCGTAACCGACAAGGAAACCGTTGACATTGTTCAGATGGTGCTTGCAGGCAAGGTTAACAAAAGCCTCGTTGCTCTTCTCGGCAGGCTCGGCTGCAAAGCAATCGGTCTTTGCGGAGCAGACAATCATCTCATTTCCGCAGCAGTTAAGGATGAAAAGCTCGGCTTCGTCGGCGAAATCACCGATATCAACCCCGAGCCCATTCTTGATTTGCTTGAAAAGGGCTATGTGCCCGTTATTTCAACCACCGCATGCGATGCCGACGGTAACGTTTATAACATCAACGCCGACACCGCCGCCGCAAAAATTGCAGGTGTTCTCGGTGCTGAAAGCTTTATTTCAATGACCGACATCGCAGGTATTCTGCGCGACAAGGATGACCCGTCAACTCTCATCCCCAAAATCTATGTCAGCGAAATTCCCGAGCTTGTCAACGAAGGCATCATCTCGGGCGGTATGATTCCCAAAATCGACTGCTGCGGCGGAGCAATCCGCAGAGGCGTTAAAAAAGTTTTCATCATCGACGGCAGAATCCCCCACTCTCTGCTGATTGAAATTCTCACCGACGAAGGCCTCGGAACAATGTTTGTTCAGAGCTGAGAAAGGTTGAATATTTATGGCTATTTTTGAAACAGATAAGCAATATGTTGCAGGCACATATGCGCGTTTTCCCATCGAGCTTTCCGAAGGCAACGGCGCATTGCTTTACGGCGAAGATGAAAAAGAATATATTGACCTTGGAAGCGGCATTGCCGTTAACACCTTCGGCACAGCCGATGACGAATGGCTCGAAGCAATCACCGTTCAGGCTTCGCTTCTCGGCCATACTTCAAATCTTTATTACACCAAGCCCTGTGCCGATTTGGCAAAAATGCTCTGCGAAAGAACCGGAATGAAGAAGGTTTTCTTCTCAAATTCGGGCGCTGAGGCAAACGAATGCGCAATAAAAACCGCTCGTCTTTGGGCATTAAAAAACAAGGGTGAAGGTAATTCAACAATAATCACCCTCAAAAACAGCTTTCACGGCAGAACGATAACAACACTTGCCGCAACGGGTCAGGATAATTTCCATACGGATTTCGGCCCGTTCACCCCCGGCTTTGTTTATGCCGAGGCAAACAACCTTGATTCCGTCAGGGAGCTTGCGGAAGCCAACGGCTGCGCCGCAGTCATGATGGAAACCATTCAGGGAGAGGGCGGCGTTCTTCCTCTCACAGATGAATTTGTCAAGGGCGTTTTTGAAATTGCAAAAGAGAAAAATATGCTTGTTATTATTGACGAGGTTCAGACGGGTAACGGCAGAACGGGCAAGCTTTACAGCTATATGAACTATGATGTTATGCCTGACATCGTTTCAACCGCAAAGGGTCTTGCGGGCGGTCTGCCCCTTGGCTGCACGATGCTCGGCGAAAAGGTTCAGGATATTCTCACTCCCGGCTCCCACGGCTCAACCTTCGGCGGCAATCCCATCTGCTGCGCAGGTGCAATCAGTATCCTTTCGAGAATTGACGACGAGCTTCTTGAAGCTGTTAACCAAAAGAGCGAATATATCATTTCAAGGCTTTCCGAATGTAAAAAAGTTAAAAGCGTTTCGGGCAAGGGACTGATGCTCGGCATTGAATGCGAGAAACCCGCAAAGGAAATCATTGCCTCGGCAATGGAAAAAGGCGTTCTTGTTCTCAGCGCAAAAACCAAAGTGCGCCTTCTGCCCCCGCTCAACATCCCCTTCTGCCTGCTTGAAATGGCAATTGAAAAACTGATTGAAGCGATTGAAGAATAAAGAACATCCCCTGCTTGCAAAATGCAGGGGATGTTCTTTGTATGTTTTATTATTTCTCAATACCGTATGCTTCAACAAGTGAAAAGTATTCTTCTTCGGAAATTGCAACAACCGAACCGTGTCGGGGCTTCAGATGGTTAACGGAATAGGTTGACCTCTGCACCTGCCTGAAGTTCTCAAAATCTCTGGTCATCTGGGCAAAGAAGGAGCCTTCGCTGTATTCATCCATAATCATCATCCAGGCATCCGTGCCCGTGATGCGATACATGGAGCTGCCCTCAACGCCCCACCAGTTAAGCGAACAGATTGTGTATTCCTCGCTGTATGGGCCCGTAAGATTCTTTGATTTGACATATGCAATTTTCTGGGTCAAATCCTCTTTGAAATAAAGATAATAGTATCCGTCTTTTTCGTTATATACTATATCACCGTCAATGCACTGAATGCCCTTGAGCCCGTTTTCCGGGTTGATTTCGTCCCATCTGCCGTAAAGCTTTTTCGGCTCGGTTTCAAAGGTTTTGAAATCCTTCGTGTATGCATAATAATGACCCGCGCAGTCATTTTCCGCCGTTGAATTTGCCCAGTAAACCATATACATGCCTGCATCTGCATCCCAGATTGCCTGCGGCGCCCACGCTCTGTTTGTTGTTTCAAAGCCTTCGATTTCTCTCATGTCAATAACCGTTTCGTCAATCCAGTTGACAAGGTCATATGACCTCCAGGTTATCAGGCTGTGGTTAGATGTCCAGCCCTCAAGCGCATTCATATCGGTTGCGATAATAAAATAGCAGTCCTTGCCGTTTTCGTCCTTACCTTTAAGGATATAGGGATCGCGCACGCATTTTGTGCCAAGGGTCTGTTTAATAACCGCTTCATTGTTATTAAGCGCCTTAAAATTATATCCGTCTGTGCTGACGGCAAAATGGAGTGTCTGCTCATGAGGCTCATTGCCGACGAAATAGCAGAAAAGATACGCTCCCTCCGTGCTTACGGCAGGATAAGCATAATTGTTAAAAACATAATTAAAAAGATAATAAGGAATCATAAAAAACGCGGTGAGTATTCTTAAAAATGCCATTGGTGTCATATCAATATCTCCTTGTATCTTGATATATTTAATATATCATTTTCAAAAAAATAAATAAAGTGTTTTTTAAAATATTGTGTTTCATCGTTAAATGAAGTATAATTGCAGACAGAGGTGAGGCAAGTGAATGAGCTCAGCAGCATTTTTTTGAATACCGAAAACGGAGAAACCGTTATTCTTGAAAAAAACAAGATATATCATGCAAGACAAGACGATTCTTTTGAGCTTGAAGGCTATTACTGCTCAAACACCGCAAAAAAACGCGAAAACCCGAACGGTCTGCGCAAAACGGCAATATATTTGAAAGATAAGCGCGATATAACGATTGACGGCAACGGCGCAACGCTGCTTGTTCACGGCAAAATGACCCCTCTGCTGTTTGACCGCTGCGAAAACATAACCGTAAAAAACCTCACCGTTGATTACGCCTGCCCGACAATGGCGGAATTTAAAATCATTTCAAACGATAAAGGAGTCTGTGTTATCAGCATAAGCCCCGGATGTCTTTTTCGCATTGAAGGCAACGATTTAATCTGGCAGGGCGAAAACGGCATTGACGGCAAGCCTTATTGGGAGGACAGCTATATCGGCAACCGCAGGCATATAAAAATTTTTGACCCCGAAACACAGATGTGCCGCGATTTCCGAAGGGCAGACCTTGATTTTAAAAAAATAAAACAGATTGATGAAACAACCCTTGAAATAACTTTAAAAAACAAGACTGCGGATTTTCCTGCAGGCTGCATGGTTCAGACAAGAAATATAGTGCGCGACCAGACGGGCAGTCTTTTTCAAAGATGTAAAAATCTTGTTTTTGAAAACTTACGCATAAAATTCATGCACGGTCTGGGTATGGTTTCGCAATTTTGTGAAAACGTCACCTTCAAAAACTGCGATTTGACTCCAGCAGAGGGCAGAACCATCGCAAGCACCGCCGATTTCTTCCAGTTCTCGGGCTGCAGAGGCAATCTGGCTGTTGAAAGCTGCAAGGCATGGGGCGCGCAGGACGACTATATCAATGTTCACGGAACCCATCTGCGCATAACCGAGAAAAATGATAAAGAAAACAGCATAACGGTTCGGTTTATGCATGACGAAAGCTGGGGCTTTCAGGCATTCGAGAAAGATGATGAGCTTGAATTTATCAAATGGGACACTCTTATTCCCTATGCAAAAGCAAAGGTTGTTGCATTTGAAAAGCTGAACGATACCGATATCAGGCTGTTGCTTGACAGAGCTTTACCCGATATTGAAATCGGAAAAGATGTTGTTGAAAACGCCACCTGGACACCGAATCTTTATGTCAGAAACTGTGATTTCGGGCCCACGGCAGGCAGAGGAATTCTCTGCACAACAAGAGGCGAGATTATCATTGAAAACAACAATTTCCATAATCTGTGGGGGCCTGCCCTGCTGATTGAGGATGACTGCAACTTCTGGTTTGAATCGGGTTATACGAAAGAAATAATTTTCAGAAACAACCAAGTGACCGCCTGCGAATATGCCTGCATGTGGGAGGGCGCACCGTCAATACGCTGCACACCCAAGGTTATGAATGAAAAATCAAAAAGACACGTTCACGGCAGGCTTGTTTTAACCGGCAACATCTTCAGAAAAGCGCGTTATGCGGAGCATTGCATCCTGCTTGAATATTTAGGCGAAGCCGAAATTACAGGCAACCGCTTTGATGCGCCGTATATCATAAAAACAAAACATGTCGGAAATGTTATTGATGAAAACAACATAATTTATAAAGTATAAAAACACTGTTGGAGGAGAATTACATGGAACAGTTTGCAAAACGCTTTAAAATCGACTGCTCTCCGATTGCCGTCAAAAATCAAACAATAGTCCGCGGCAGCACAAGGCTGACGGTTATCGCACCCTGCCTTCTGAGGGTTGAAAATCAGCCCGAAGGCAAATTCTGCGACGAACCGACCCAGAGTGTATGGTTCCGCGACTTTTGTGAAACGGAATTTGAAATCAATGAAGCAAAAGGCTGCATTGAAATCAGAACATCGGGCGCAACCTTTGTTTATTCTCTTAAGGCAAAAAGAATGCTCTGCATAATTCTTGCCGACGGAAGAACCGTCACAAACTACACGGCAGGCAACCTCAAGGGCACCTGCAGAACTCTTGATATAACCGCGGGCATAATAAAGCTCAATGACGGCGTTTGCTCAAGAAACGGCGTTGCTGTGCTTGACGACAGCGAAACCCTTGCCATAAAGCCCGACGGCACAATTCTTCCCCGTGAAAACAAAGAAAGCGACAAATATTACTTTGCCTACGGCAACAACTATATCGGCGCAACAACCGACCTTTATAAGCTGACGGGCAAGGTGCCCCTTATCCCGAGATATGCCCTCTCCAACTGGTGGAGCAGATACAAAGCATATTCGCAGGATGAATATCTTGGCCTTATGGACAGATTCAAGGCAGAGGAAGTTCCCATCACCGTTGCAACGGTTGATATGGACTGGCATTGGGTAAACATCAAAGAAAAATTCGGCAAAGATGCTCATAAAGTATCAAAACATCTTAACTTTATGGAGTATGTTTACGATGTGTGGTCTGTCGGCTGGACGGGCTACAGCTTCAACACAGACCTTTTCCCCGACCCTGAAGGCTTTATAAAACAGCTTAAAGACGACAATTATCACGTTACCTTCAACATCCATCCTTCAATGGGCGTTCGCTGGTTTGAAAACCAATATGAGGATATGTGTAAGGCAATGGGTCAGAACCCCAAAGAAAAGAAACCCGTTGCATTTGATATAACCGACAAAAAATTCACGGAAAATTATTTTGACATTCTTCATCATCCGTTTGAAAAAGACGGCGTTGACTTCTGGTGGATTGACTGGCAGCAGGGCAAGAACACCGCGGTCAAAGGGCTTGACCCCCTTTGGGCTCTCAACCATTATCATTTTCTTGACAACGCCAAAGATAACCACAGACCGCTCATCCTTTCACGCTTCTGCGGAGCAGGCAGCCAAAGATATCCTCTCGGCTTCAGCGGCGACACAACGCAGACATGGAAGAGCCTCGATTTTCAGCCCGGCTTTACCGCCACGGCATCAAACATCGCTTACCCTTGGTGGAGCCATGACATCGGCGGCCACTGCATGGGCTCAAAGGATGATGAGCTTTATCTGCGCTGGGTTCAGCTCGGCGTATTCAGCCCCGTTATGCGCCTGCATTCAACCAACAACGAATTTGCAGGCAAGGAACCGTGGAACTACAGCGGACCCGTTGAACGCATCGCGAAGGAATGCCTTCGCCTTCGCCACAAGCTTCTGCCCTATATTTATACAATGAACTACAGAACCCACACCGAATGCAGAGCAATCTGCGAGCCGATGTATTATGCATATCCCGAGGACAAGAGCGCATATGAATGCAAAAACGAATTTTTCTTCGGCACGGAGCTTATCGTTGCCCCGATAACCGAGCACACCTCACTCAAAACAAACCTGGCGGGCGTTAATGTGTGGATTCCCGAGGGAAGATACACCGATATTTTCACGGGCAGAATTTACAGCGGCAACCGCTTTGTTAAAATGTTCCGCGATATTGAAACAATTCCCGTTCTTGCAAAGGCGGGCGCAATCATCCCCATGAGCGCAAATGACAGAACAAACGACTGTTCAAACCCCGAAACGCTTGAGCTTTTGGTCTACAGAGGCAACAACACCTTCAATCTCTATGAAGATGACGGCGAAACACTTTCATATCAGAACGGCGAATATCTCAAAACCGCTTTCACCGTTGCCGAAAATGCAGACAAGGTTTCTTTCCGTATTTCAAAAGCAGAGGGTGTCACAAGCGTTGTTCCCGAAACCAGAACATATGCGGTTAAATTCAAGGATATTGTTGACGGCAGAGTTTCTGTTTGCATAAACGGCGAAAAAGCGGAAGCGGAAATCAGAAAATGCGGCAAAGCACTTGAAGTTGTTCTCTCTGCAAAAGCAGATGCAGAGGTTGAAATTGTTCTTGAAGGCTGCACATATCTTGAAAATGCGAACATGAAGCAGGAACTGACAAAAACAATCTCAAAATTCCAGATGTCCACCGACCGCAAGGGAATGATTTATAATTCCTTTATTAAAAACGGCAAGTCAATTCCGAAGGTTTCAAAGGATTTCAAAGAGCCTATTGAAGAAATCCTGAAATTGCACAGATAATCACACAATTTTTCATCAAATAACAGGTGTTGATTTATAGCAAATCAATGTTAAAGAGGTTAATGGAATAATCTTAAATAAATTAAAACGGTCAGGCGTCGCAGGAGTTGAATCCTGTTGAGCCTGACCGTTTTTCTATTCTATTTCATCAAGATTTGCACCCTTGGTTTCTTTAACCTTAAGAGCAAATATGATTGCCGCAACGGTAACCGTCGGAATTGATACCGCAAGGCATGCCCACCAGATTTTCATGACAGTCATGCCGACTATTGTGCTTGCATAGCCTGCAACAAGGCCGATGATAACAAGCAGCCCCTCCGCTCCGACAACTGATGCGCGGATATCCGTTGGCACCTTTTCGGTCATCATAACATTCATGTAATCCCTGCCAATCCAGTATGAGCCTTGATAAAGCCCTGCAAACGAACCGATAAGATAAGGATTCCAGCCGTTAAGAATACCTGCAACAAAAAGAATGTAACCCGCAACACAGGTGACAGAGAAAAGCGTAACCGTTGTTTTTCTGCCCGCCTTGTCCGCAATAAATCCCGAGAGGAAGGTTATCGCGGCATAGATTACGGGCACCATAAACAAAGCTTTAGTGATATCGCTTGTGCTCATGCCCGCACGGTGCATCGACGATTCAAAATAAAGAGCGATTGCAGGCATTGCCGCATCAAAAATGATATGGGCAATGATAAGCATTTTTGTGTCCTTGTTTGCAAAGATATACTTCACGCCGTTGAACACACCCGATTGATTGCGCTGGGCTTGCTTTTGCTGCTTTTTAAGAGTCTTTTCCGCCTGCCTTTCCTCATAAGGGCGGGAAAGATACTCCGTTCGCTCGTTAACAAAAACCTTTGTATCTTTGGCAAGAAGAATAACAAGCACAACGGCGGCAAAGCCAATCAGCGCGGGAACAAGAAAGATTTCGCGCCATTTTGTTGCATCGTTGCCCATTAGGATATCACGAAGAGTCGGGATAAGAATAACGCCTAAAATGCCGAAGCTTTTAAGAAAGCTGTAAATCTTTGCGCGGTGCTTGTCGGGAGCTTCTTCAAGAATATAGATAATCTGAATGTCGTGCCCCATAAAGAAGCTTATAATCGCAAAGCCGACAAGGAAGATTATGTAGCTTGATGACAGATGAATTACCAAAAGACCCGTTGCCATGCCAAGCGTTGAAATAACAAAGAGCGGTTTTCTGCCCCATTTATCGGCAAGTGCTTTGTAAAACGGAGTGAACAAACCCAGAACATAAGTGAAAACTCCGATGCCCGAATGGAACGCAAGGCCGTCTTCATAGGTATAATATTTACCCATGAAAGGATTGTTAACAAAGAATTCGGTTACAAAAGAGGACTGCACGGTAACGGTCAGGTTGCTGGTGACCTCATCAAGAATATTAACAACGGCAATAAGCACAAGCAGAATCAAAAAATACTTGCTGCCCGAGCTGCGGCTCTGCATTTTTTTGAGCCTTGCGAGTTCACGCTGCTCACTTTTCAAAATGTTTTCTGTAGTTTTCATGTGTATCTTTTCCTCACAAATAATCAAGAGTGTGTTTTGCTCTGCTGCTGGCTGTCATAAAGCTTTTTAGCCCGAAAGAATGCAAATATGATGCATATAAGGGAATAGACCGAATATATGAGATATGTCATCATTTCGGGGGAATCGGGCAACATTGTCACATAAAGAGCTATTCCGATAACGCCGTTGATAATCATTAAAAATGTGTATTCAACAAAGGCGAACATCGTCAGAAAATATATCAGTATGCCAAGCAAATTGGTAACGCTGTCAAGAAAAACATATTCCGAGCCTATGAGCGGGAGCAAAATCCACATAGCCGCCAACGCAACAACATAGCCCAGCAGAATCCATATCCTCTGCTTATTGTTCAGCTTGCGCAGCACGGTAGAATGCTCCCACTTGTTTTTGTTCCAGCGGATAAAGGTTAAAAGCTGAATCGGGAACGAAAACAGCAGCGCGGAAAACGCTGAAGCATAAAGATTGTAATAAATATAAACCGCGCCGTAAAGCAACGAGTTCATGCTTCCGAGCAGACTTGCAAACCGGTTAACACGGGATTGAAGCATGCCGATTATAATAGAAACATACAAGGGCATTATCAGCAAAAATTTTTGCTCGTAATAAATACCGGCAACGGTGATAAGCACCGCCGTGCAACCCATAAGTATAAAAACAGTTATATCTTTTTTTGAAAATTCAATTTTCTTTTTCATATATAATTTTCCACTTCTGCTGCATAATTTTGCAGGGACTTTTCTCGCTGTCGGTGGCATAAAAAACGGTAATCAGAGTTCCGTCGTCAAGCTCAACGGTTGAGGGATAGCCTATATCATCGCTTGCGAGGTTTTCATAAATTCTGATGTCCTTTTTCCAGCTCTTTCCGCCGTCAAAGCTCACCATCGCCATGATTCCGTAGGGCATTTTTCTTCTGCCATAGGTTGAGAGGAGTATCCCTGAGCTGAGCTGAATGAGGTGAGGCGGTGCACCGCCTGTCCTGTCAAGCAGCATTTCGGGTTCGGACCAGGTTTTGCCGCAGTCATCGGAAACACTTTGGAAAACTGTGAACAGGTTTTCGTCTCCGCCATCAAAAAGTTCCGAATTTTCGCACCTGATATGGCAGATAAGCCTGCCGTTCGGCAATTCAATCATATGAGGCTCATTAAGCACAAAATTTCTGTTCTGCATTGTTATTTTCCCGACAAGTTCGGTTTCTCCGCTTTCCGTATCAAGCCGATGCACCTCAATGCCGCCGAAAATATCATCAAATTTTGTCCCTGCCCACAAAACCGTTCCGTCACGAAGCTCTGTCGGGCCGTGAGGAGAAGTGACCGGTGACAAAAAAATCTTTCCGAAAGTGACGCCGCAGTCACGGCTTATGCGAAAGGTTGAGCCGAGATATTTGTCTTCATCTTCCTTGGCGATTGTGTTTATGTAGCTCTGAATATATTTATTTTCCTTGTTGTGCTGTCTCTGCATGTCGGCAGAATTGTTGAAAGAAGTGAAAATAACACCTTTTTCGCCGAAAGTGCAGATACCCGCATCTCTGTCATCAAGAGGAGTGTCGATTACCGGCGCAGGCAGTGTATAGGTTTCGCCGCCGTCAAAGCTGTAGGAAATCACAGCTTTGCCAAAGGGACAGATATGCTCAAATCTGAAGCCCGAAGCACCGACGGCGATTTTACCGTCCTGCAAGCGCGAAACCGTCGGCCAGGCAAAATATCCGTGGCGGCTGTGGGGATTTGACATTATTGTTTTCGGATTTCCGATAAGTTCGATTTTCATATAAGTGCTCTGCCTTCCCATTCTTCATCAGGCTCAACACCCGAAAGCCTTGTTATTGTCGGAGCGATATCCATAATGTTAACATCTTCAGGAATTTCACCGTTTGCAAAATCCCTGCCGCGAATAATCACGGGAATAAGCATATCCTCGGGCATTTCGCTGCCGTGAGTTCTGTCGTGTCCGCCATGGTCAGAGGTGATGATATAGGTGTATTCATCGCCGAGAGCGGCAATTATTTTATCAATATTATTCCAACAATCCTGCATTGCTTCAAGGTATTCCGCGCTCATCCATCCGTGTCTGTGACCCTCCATATCGGTGTGGCCGAAATAAAGGAATGTGAAATCGGGGTCATAGCCCTTACAATACTTTATAAGCTCATCCGTCAGCACCTCGCCCGCTTCCTTATAGCCTATTCTTCTGCCCGCATAAAAGCAGGAATGGGCAAGTGAATTGGGGCGCGACACGTCGCGTATCTCTTCCCAGTTATAGAAAATCGCACATTTTTTATCCGCCTGCTTGAGCACCTCGCACAGCCCGTTTATGGGTCTGACCTGCGGCATATATGTGTTTGTTGTTGTTCCGTGTCTTTGAGGAGTAACGCTGTGAAAAAGTGAAATATGGCAAGGCAAAGTAACCGAAGGATAAACCGTTTCGGCATTCATCGTATATGCAGCTTCGCCGATAACTTTCTGAGCTTTTGCAATCCCTCCGAGCGAATCGGGGCGCATGCCGACAACAAGAATCAATATTGTTTTCATTTCGGACACTCCTTCTTTTTAATTTAAAACATTATATCACACAATTACTGCTATTTCTACTCCAAAGCAAAAAAACATCTTTTAAAAACAATGTTTCAACGCAAAGTAGGTTGCGGGACCCGTGAAGATAATTTATAATATTGCCAAAAGGAGAAATTATTATGGATAATTATATAACAGGAGCAACTATAAAACGCTTGCGTGAAGCAAAAGGAATAACGCAGGCTCAACTTGCCGAACAGATTGGCGTCAGCAGCAAGGCTGTGTCAAAATGGGAAACCGCAAAGGGTCTGCCCGATATCACATTGATTGAACCGCTCAGCTATATTCTCGGCGTTTCGGTTATGGAACTTATGTCGGGCGAAACCGTTATCAACAAGAATATTTCATCAAACATTCTGCGTTCAAAATTTTATGTCTGCCCTATGTGCGGCAATGTGATTCGCACCACGGGTGACACGGTTATAAGCTGCTGCGGTATAACTTTGCCGCCGCTTGAAGCGGAAGATGTTGATGAGGCTCACGATATAGTAATCGAAAAGGTTGAAGACGAGAGTTTTATTACGGTAAAACACGATATGACAAAAACTCATTTTATTTCATTTGCCGCGCACCTTACCTCAGACAGGGTGCAATTTGTCAAGTTTTATCCCGAAGGTAATGCAGAAACCCGGCTTCAGCTTCGCGGCAGAGGGTATCTGTATATTTATTGCAACAAACACGGTCTTATGAAAAAGAAGTTATAAAGTACAAATGGTTGAATTGCCGGAAAGAATCTGCTATAATCAAGAAAAACATGCTGAACAAGGAGATTCTTATGTTTGTAAAATTCTTTTCCGTTATGATGTCTTTAATCGTTACAGTTTTAGGCCCTCTCGGTCTTGTTTTTACCGCTCCCGAGGACGAAACCATCAACAATGTCATCATTATGATCGGCGACGGCATGGGCTGGAATCATCTGTATTCAACCCAGAAAAAATACGGAATTGAGCTTGAAATGCTCACCAAAACCGAATATCACGGCTTTTCGCAGACCCGCTCCGCAAGCGATGAAGTTACCGATTCCGCAGCGGGCGGCACAGCACTTTCAACCGGCAGCAGAACAAAAAACGGTCATGTCGGCGTTTACATGCTTGACCCTTATGAAGTGGTTTCAACCCCTGCTTCAATAACCGAAGCCGCAATCAGCTACGGCCTGAGCACCGGCGTTGTTACAACTGACAGCGTGACCGGTGCAACACCCTCCGCTTTTTCAGCCCATGAAAGGGACAGAGATTTTTCCGCTGAGCTTTTTGCGGACCAGGTTTCATCGGATATAGACCTTATATGGGGTTCAATTGATACAGAAACCGTTACAAAAGAAGCTTGCGTTGAAAACAGCAAAGAGTATGTTTCAACTTTGAGCGAAGTTCAGGCTCTTGAATACGGCTCTAAATCAATCGGTCAGTTCGATTGCGACACACTTTGGAAAGGGCTCGACAACGGCGATAATCCCACACTTTCGGAACTTACGGTTGAAGCGATTGATATTCTCGACCAAAACGAAAAAGGATTTTTCCTGATGGTTGAAGGCGCTCACATTGATAAACGCTCGCATTCTCAGGACGGTGACGGAGCAATGACCGCCGTGCTCGAGTTCGACAAAGCGGTAAGCAACGCTATTGATTTTGCCAAAGAAGACGGTCATACCCTTGTTATCGTTACCGCCGACCACGAAACCGGCGCAGTTACTCCCAACGACGACGGAACATACACATGGACATCAGGCGACCACTCTTCTGCAGATGTTCCCGTTCTTGTTTACGGAAGCGACGATTTCATAAATGACGGAGACACCGTTAAAAACACGGATATCCCCAAAAGAGCCTGCGCTTTCATGACAAACAATGAAATTCTGCTTCCCACAACATATTTCTGCCTTTACGGCAAAAAATCGTAAGCAAAAACCGCCCTTCGGGCGGTTTTTTTGCCTTCAAAATATTAATATCGGTTTATGATATTTCACAATTTTTGCCGATGTCAAACAGCAATTCGGGATACGGCTGATTTTTTCCGCAAACGGTGATATCGTCAAGTTCAACCTGAACCGTATTTGTGTCGCTGTCCGTACCTGAAATTTTCGGCCGCATGTATGAAGTATATGAAATGTTTCTGAAAACAATATTTTTAATTTCAAAATTCTCGGCTTCCCCGTCATAAATATTCACAAGAATGGGTCTGCCCTCGTCGCGGAAAATTTCGATGTTTTCAAAAAGCACTCCGTCAATGCTGCCTTCGGTTTGCTCCGCTACAACAACAAGTGAGCCTATTCTGTCGTTGTTCCATATTCCGTCGCGGTAAATCACGACGCAGTCTGCCGTATTTACCTATAGGCGGTGACGGTTTGATTGTCAGGTTCGGAATGTAATAATCTCCGACTTTGGTATAGGTAAGCTTGTTTTCCATAAATTCAATCCTTTCATTACATTAATTTTGATTGCAAAACAATATTATAATGTAATTACAGATTTGTCGAGGATGTCGATTTTATATAAAAGTTTATGACACAAAAGACCTCCTTGTATTTGGTAATACCATTTTACAAGGAGGTCTGTGTTTTGTCGAATGTACAGAAGATTTATCTAGATGGATTCTTTGATATCCACTCGTGTGCGGCATTTACATATTCTCTGATTTCATTTAAACTATCCACACCGAAATATTTATTAATAATATCACATATTTCTATATCCTTTTTTCCCATATCTATCAAAACGACAGACAAACCAATCATATCACTTTCAAATTGGCGAAACTTTATTTCTTCATCGTATGCATTTTTAACTTCTTTTGCTACCCACCCAGCACCTCGGCTGAATTTTTCAAAAATAATATTAGACATAGCTTTCTCCTATCAATTATTGTCAATCTAAGCTTTCACCAACCGCATCAAATATTTTCTTAATTTCATTATAGTCATATTCATAATAAGCCGCTCCAACATTACCGCTGGAAAAGTAAACAATATAACCGTTTTTTGTTTTTGCTATTCTACAAATCATATCTGTGTTAATTATTGCTTCTGTGTTTTTCTTGTCTTTAACTTTAATAAAAGCCATCTTTAATCTCCCTTTCTGAATTTCTTTTTTATTGCTTATCAAATAACATAATTTATTTTGTTGAATGATACATAATCACGACTGAGTCTGTTTTTTTGAAAATATCTCCTTCGTCAAAATCATCCTCACCATTAATTGTGATTTCTTTAACTAGACCATTCTTTTTAAACTCAAGCAACTTTAAATCATGCAAAGGAATAGTAGAGATATTTACGAAGCCTGAATTTTTATATAAACCGTATATCGTTTCGTAATGCTTTTCATGATAGCAACTCAATTTGTCGGTGATTTGAACTTCATCTTCATTAGCTACTCTTATAGCTTTCTTTTTCTTGTTTGCTGCAGGAAATGCAAATAATCCTAATGCGCCCCATATTCCTACAATCATAGCAAGCATAAGGCACATCATCAAACCTTCTTCATCTTCTGACATGCCAATAATTCCGAGCACACCTAAAATAATTGTAATGACAAGCCAAATTATAACCGCAATTTTCTTGTTAGCTCTCTTTTTTTCTTCCATCTCAAGTTCTTTGAGTTGAATCATTCTTTCTGTTTCTGCTCGTTTTATAGCAGCATCATCAATATAATGAATGGTGTGTTTGTTTTCGTCATTTAAGAGGATTTTGTGCCCACAGTATGAACAAAACAACATTTCTCTTCCTTCTTCAACAGAAAGTGTTGCGTTACATTGAGGGCAAGTAAGGTTGATAAGAGTTTTCATTAAATCTCACATCCAAAATTTTCTTTAACTTAATTATAAAATAAGGTATATACAAAGTCAAGAAACAAAAACTCCCTCTGCTGTTTCCAACAGAGGGAGTCGGTTATATCAGATACAGACTTCGACGGAGATATCTTCCCATTGATACGGGCGGAGATATTTACCCGTCGATTTTCTGTGTTTCAGAGCGTCACCGTAGCCGATGTCAACTCGTAAAAACAGGTCAGTCCTATTAACCTTTGATAGCTGCCTGAGTCGCAAAAGGGAGTGGTTGGGACGTGACCCCCAACTGTTGAAACAGTGCTGTTTGTGCGCCTTCTGCCCTCAGTTTTCAGGTGAAGCGGGTCGTTCGGGTCGCCGTCAAAACGTAGGTACCAATCAAAGCCGTCTCTTTTGGCAACTATCTTCTCGACAAAGGCTTCAATGACGCTTTCGGGTACATCGTTATCATCGGCATTGGTGTATTGAGCAAGGGCATATTGAAGCACCGTCAGCTTCTCTTTGTAGTCCACAATTACGGGTTCGTCGTTCTGCTCATCCTCAAGCTCATCAATCTCATTGGTCAGCCTTGTTATGTCTGCTCTGATTTCCGAGGTTTTCTTGGCGAATGATTCCTTGTCAATATCGCCCTCGGCTCTCATTTCGATATAGTTATCGAGCTTTCGGTTGAGCTTTTCAACCTGACGTTTTTTCTGTTCGATAATCTCTTCGTAATCAACGCTTTCGCCCGTGTCACCGATATGCGCTTCGAGCATTGAATTTGCAAGCTCAAGCACCTTATCCCTTTGCAAAAGATAACTGCGGAAGATGTGGTTTGCCATCAGTTGCAGCTTCCACTCGGGTATCATCGGAGTTCGGCATATTCCGTCAAGCGGTAAGCCCTTTCTCTTTCTGCTTTCATAAGAGCCTGTCCGAACGGAATCGTAGCACTGATAACCCGTGTTCGCCTGCGTTGCCGTTCTGTACCAGTTTCTTGTGTTGAACTTGTGACCGCATTCACATATGAGGAGCTTGCCCCATACCGTTGTTCTCGGTCTTCTGCCGATTAACAGACTTCTAATGCTTTCGTCCTGTTTGCGCTGTGCTCTTTTGCTTGCCATAATTGCTCGCACCCTTTCATAATCTTCTACCGATACAATCGGTTCGTGTTTGCCCTTAACCTGAGTCAGTTCGATTTCACCGTAGTTTTTTATCTTTTTCTGTGTCAGGTAATCGGGAGTGTATTCCTTGTGGTAAGTGATGATACCGCAATAAAACGTGTTTTTGAGAACGTTGGAAATTACCGTTTCATACCACCTGCTTTTACCCATTGCGGTTTTGTAGCCTCTGCGTTCAAGCTCGTTTTTAATCTGATTGAGCCCGTGACCGTCGAGATACATTTCATAAATCAGCTTTACGCTCTGCGCCTGCTCGGGGTCGATGAAAAAGTCAACCTGCTTCTTGTTGTTTTCAAGCAGCTTTTCGACACGTCGGTAGCCGAGAATATTGCCGTTGCCGTAGAGAACGCCGTTATCCATTGATGTTTGCTGACCGCTTTTGACTCGTACCGAGGTTTTTCGGCTTTCGTCCTGAGCAAGGGTTGCCATAATCGTCAGTCGAAGCTCGCCGTCACCGTCAAAGGTTTTTATGTTGTCGTTGATGAAATAAACCTCAACACCCATCGCCTTGAGTTCACGGGTGTACTGCAAGGTGTCAACCGTGTTTCGGGCAAAACGGGAAACCTCACGGGTGATAATCAAATCAAACTTCTTTTTCTTGGCATCCTTAATCATCTTCATAAACTGCGGTCTTTTTTCGGCAGATGTGCCTGTGATACCCTCGTCAATATATCTGTTGACGAGCTCCCATTCGGGTCTTGCCTTGAGAATTGGCTCATACCAATCCAACTGGTTTTCGAGTGCGGCTAACTGCTGCTTGTGGTCTGTGGAAACTCGGGCGTAGATTACAACCTTTCGCTTCCCGAAATCAGAATTTATCATATTCCGTCCTCCTTTGTCTTATTGTGATTTCCTTTGATGAACTTGCTTTCGTCCACAATATCCGCATAGTCTTTCAGAATGTTGTGAAACATATAATCCGGTATTTTGCCGTCCCTGAATAACTGCTCAATTAGCTTCAAAGCCGCAAAGCAGTATTCGGGGTCTTTATTTATATCAATATTACTCATAACAAACCTCCTTTACAAATGTGCGGATTATCTCGCACCCTTGTCCTTCTTTCTGTCCAAGTGTTTCTGATAGTACATAATGGCTTTGATGATGAAATCCTCAACCTGACTCGGCTTCAAATCGGGCAATGCTTTCTGCAAGCGCTCCATCGGTATGCGGAACATTTCACGCTGATTTGCCTTTTCTTCCTGCATTATTGAATCGATGAGTTCATCGGTCAGCTGACCTGCCTGACTGAGCTTTTTGAAGCGGACTGCCTGCGAAAGTGACGGTGTTCTGTCCTCGACCTCAATAGTGCCGAGCAGAGAATACTGCTGTTCTTCGGTAAGGTAAGACAGCTCAACCGCAGGGGTAAGAGCAATTCTGCCCTCGTCAACAAGGTCAAGAAGCTCGGGGATGAGATATGTCAGACGGATATAGCGTTGAACTGTTTTGTAACTTTCGCCTGCTTCATCACCAATAACCGACATTGTTCGGTTATCATCTGACTTCGGGACAAGTTGTCCCGAAGTTCTACCTTGATGTTCCATAGCTTCAAACTTTAGCTTGTACGCTTTCGCTTTTTCGGAAGGTAAAATATGTTCTCTGTGCAGATTGCTGTCCACGAGCATTATTGCGGCTTCATCACGGCTGACGGCATAAATAAAGACAGGAACTTTTGTTGCCCCTGCCTTCTGTGCCGCCCTCAGTCTTCTGTGTCCCGAGATAAGCTCGTATTCATCTTCTGTATTTTCAAGCGGTCTGACGATAAGCGGTGAGAGAATGCCCTGCTCCTGAATGCTTTCAATCAGAGCGTTCATCTCATCATTATCAATAACCTTGTAGGGGTGTCCCTCAAAGGGACGGATTTTTTCAAGCGGTATGTTAACCGCAGATTTTAATTTTGCCATATTATCGGCTCCTTTCATATTTTTTATTTCTGGTTGGTGTGTGAATTTCTTTGATGTCCTGAAGCATTTCGTCAATTTCAGGCTTCTTCTGTTCAATCCTTTCACAAACGGTAATATTCTTTCGCAGTATTTTCATCCTTCCGGAAAGATCTGAAATATACCCTTTCAGCTCACGGATTTCATTTTCATCGCCGTGGTTCTGAGCAGTTTTCAGTTTGCTCCGCAGAATGTTTCTTGCCTCGCTCAGCTCTGCAAGCTCATCCTTACAGCCTTGTTTGTAGGCTTCAAGCTGTTCCGGGGTTTCAATGTCGTTGCCGCACAAAAGGTTTTGCTGTTCAATAAGTCTGTTCAG
>JAZLCS010000146.1:0-22971 GCA_045614385.1 Acutalibacteraceae bacterium
TGACCGCCGCAGGAGCAGAAAAGCTTTGAATCGGTGGAAAGTTCAACGTGAGTTTCCAAACCTATAACAAGTTCGTATTTCATTATTTACACCTCCACACTTTTTGCAATGCTGAGAAGAATGCTCTCTTTATATGAATCGGAAATAAGCTGAACTCCCTTTGTTACCATTGCGGGCATACCCGTGATTGAGGGAATTGCCGTAAAAACGCTTTCTTCATATACTTTTTCAAAAGCTTCAAGAGCATCATATGGCTTGTAGCTTGTCTGTGAGCATGCGGGCGCAAGAATTGCATCATACTTTGCAAGAATTTCTCTGACCTTATCACAAACAACGCGGCGGATACGGAGCGATTTATCATAGCACTTTTCGTATTTTGCCTTTGCAAGAACATCCGAACCGTAAATAATTGTTGCCTTTGCAAGGAAGCCCATTGCTTCCGAACGGCTCTTTACATAAAGCTCATCGATGTTTTTATAATCTGCGGCTCTGTAGCCGTATTTTACGCCGTCAAATCTTGAAAGATTGTTTGTTGTTTCAGCTGACATAAGAATCTGCCAAGCGGTTTTTGCCTGATTAACAATATCAAGAGAAATTGTTTCAACTGCCACGCCAAGCTTTTTAAGACTTTCTGCATATGCGTCGATGTTCGCTTTAACTTCTGCACTTGCAGAATCATAAAGTTCTTTCACGATGCAGACTTTCATTGCCGAAACATCTTCACTTGTTGAATATTCATATTTTTCAGAAGGGAGGCTTGTGCCGTCTTTGCTGTCATGGCCTGCAATAACAGAAAGGATTTCCTTTGCATCCTCTGCATTTGCGGCAGTTACGCCAATCTGCTCGCCCGAACATGCACAAGCGATAATGCCGTAGCGCGAAACCGTTCCGTAAGTAGGTTTGATAAAATCAACTCCGCAAACTGCTGCTGCGCGTCTGGGTGCGCCGTTGAGGTCAACGTTGAGAGCCGCTTTGACCTTACCCTCGGCAACGAGAGATGCCGCCGCACCTGCAAGGTTTCCGTCTTTTGTTGCGGGAGCAAAATATGAGGTTTCGCCCATAAGGTCAAGACCGAATTCGCCGACATTTGTTTTGCCCGCGATTCCGTAGCCCGCTTTTTCAAGTCTTTCAACAGCTTCTGCGCTGAAAAGAGGTTTGAAATTCTCAAGCATTTTTGAACCTGCTGTTGCAGGAACACCTTTTACAAGGATTGTATCGTCTACGGCGATTTTACCTGCCGCATTTATCTCATTTATATAAAACATTTCTTGTACCTCACTTTACGAGTCTGGGAACCTGCCAGCTGTCGTCTGTACTCTGAGGAGCACCTTCAAGCAGGTCTTTGCGTGAGAAAGGCTGGTTTCTGCCGTCGTTTCTGAGAACGTTGGTCATAGGCATAACATAAACCATTGCTTCAACATCATCTGTAACTGTTTTTTCAAGTTCAGCTTCGTTTTTGCCCATATTGTCCAGAATCTTCTGCATTGCTTTCTTTTCGTCGGCAGCAAACGAAAGCTCATTTACGCTTTCAAGCTCTTTGAACCATTTTTCCTTGGTCATTGCGCCGCCTTTTGCGGAGTTAACGGTGGCTGTGAACGCAGAATCATCGCTTTCACCGCCCGAAACTTCAACTGCGCCGCCCTTGCCTCTGATTGCAACATTGGCCTCAAAGAGCTGAAGCTCCGTAACAACACCGGGTGCGCCGAGCATCTGGTCCTGAGCCGTGCCGTCAAGCGGGAATGCAATAACATCTCTGATGGTTTCGGTGTCTGCAAGAAGCATAACGATTCTGTCAACACCGGGTGCCATACCTGCATGGGGAGGTGCGCCGAACTGGAATGCGTTATAAAGCGCACTGAATCTCTTTTCAACCTCATCCTCGCTGTAGCCTGCGATTTCAAAGGCTTTTCTCATGATTTCGGGGCTGTGGTTTCTGACCGCACCCGATGCAAGCTCAATGCCGTTACATACAAGGTCATACTGATAAGCAAGAATTTCACAGGGGTCCATATTTTCAAGAGCATCAAGACCGCCCTGAGGCATTGAGAACGGGTTATGAGTAAATATGATTTTATCTGTTGTTTCGTCTCTTTCGTACATGGGGAAGTCAACAACAAAACAGAATTCAAATGAATCTTTATTGATAAGGCCGAGCTCTTCGCCGAGCCAAGTGCGGACAACGCCTGCGTTCTTATCGGCAACATCCGAAACACCGTCACAGATGAAGAAGATTGTTTCGCCTTCTTTAACGCCTGTGAGTTCAACAATCTCTCTCTTTTCTTCCTCTGTCATAACCTTGCTGATGGGGTCATCCTTGAAGCCATAGTTTGCGGCATCAAGAAGAGTGATATGAGCAAGACCCGCCATCTTTGCCTGCTTTGTTGCAAATGCAAGTGACTTATCGAAGAACCATCTTTCGTTCTTACAGGGAGCAACGATTGCTCTGACGTATTTGTTCATAAAGGGCTTGAACTGAACTCTCTTGAACATGTCGGTAAGGTCGCTGATAATAAGAGGATTGCGAAGGTCGGGCTTATCCGAGCCGTATTTTGCCATTGATTCGGCATAGGGAATGCGTCTGAAGGGCGATTCTGTAACCTTTTTATCCGAGAAGGTTTTGAAAATATTACTTACAACGCTTTCACAAACCTCGAGAACCTCTTCCTGAGTGGAGAAAGCCATTTCAAAGTCAAGCTGATAGAATTCGCCGGGCGAACGGTCGGCGCGGGCATCCTCATCCCTGAAGCAAGGAGCAATCTGATAATACTTATCAAAGCCGGACACCATAAGAAGCTGCTTGAACTGCTGCGGTGCCTGAGGTAACGCATAGAACTTGCCGGGATGCTTACGGCTGGGAACAAGGAAGTCTCTTGCACCTTCCGGCGAAGAAGCGGTAAGGATGGGAGTCTGAATATCAAGAAATCCTCTTTCTTCCATGAGCTTTCTCATGTGGCCGATAACCTTTGAGCGAAGAAGAATATTATTATGAAGCGCGGGATTTCTCAAATCGAGGAATCTGTGCTTAAGGCGCAGATTTTCGTTGGTATCTGTTGAACCGATTTCGAAAGGAAGCTCTCTTGTGCATGTTCCGAGCACTTTAAGCGAATCCGCAACAAGCTCAACAAGACCCGTATCGATTTTGGGATTAACTGTGTTTTCGTCACGCTTGGTAACAATGCCGTGAACGGAAATAACAGTTTCTTTGCTTACGCCTTTGAGCGCCGCTTCATCGTGAACAACAACCTGTGTTACACCTGTTTCATCACGCAAATCAACAAAGAGAACGCCGCCGTGGTCACGGATAACATCGACCCAACCCGCAAGCTCAACAGTCTGACCGATATGCGCCTCTCTTATTTCATTGCAACGGTGAGTTCTGTACATAATATTATTCCTCCATTACATGGTTTGTATATTTAATATAAACAAAAAAATCCCGAGAATTATGCATGATAATTCTCGGGACGAGTAATTTAAACCCGCGGTGCCACCCGTTGTTGATACATTATGATGTATCCTCTCTATTTATTAAACTGTGGGTATACCGGGCAAAGTGTTGCCGAACTTACTACTCATCCGAAGCGCACTTTCAGCCCATGATGCGCTCTCTCTTTCAGACTTTCCAAAAAAGCCGGGTCTTCGCTTGAGAAAAATTATATCAAAAAAATTTTTTGATGTCAATAAAATATTCAATAAATATATAACATTATATGTATACCGTTTTTGTGAAAACTGTTTGATTTATGCCTTGTTCCGCTTTTTGAAATACCTGATTGCGAATAACAAGACACATGTTCCAATAATCGGGAATATTGCTGTTACAAGCATTCCTGCTTTAAGTCCGATTTGTTCAGCCGCAAGATTCAGGCTCAGCCCGAGCTCGTTTGCAAAGCTGCTTGCCGCAACCTTATCAACAACAATTCCGAGAAGCTGCGGAGCAACCGATGCTCCGAGGTCGCCGCTTGCAGCCATCAGCGCATAGGCTGCAACACCCAACCCCGGCAGATTTTCTTCCATCATAATAAGGGTGCCCGGCCAAAGCATAGACGTGAAAAGCCCCGTTAAAATACACGCAACAAAAGCAAAAATAACATTTGTTGAAAGCCCGGCAACAAGATAGCAAGCTGTTGCACCTATCATTCCGCCAAGCAAAACTCTCATAATGTTTTTGCCGAATTTCGCGTAGAATATTCTTGCAAATCCGAGAAGAATTGCAAACATCGCCATTCCGAGAATATCACCAAAGGTTTTGTCAACGTGCAGAGCATTTTCCATATAAGTTGAAACCCAGTTGGACATCGCGTTTTCCGCACAGCTTCCGAAGAAAATCGAACCGACACAGATTGCAAGCGCAAAGGCTCTGCGCTTTGTTCCTTTTGCGCCTTCGCTGTCACTTGAAACATCCATATCCGGCATGGGAGAAAAGAAAAACAAAACAGAAGCAAAAACAGGAAGCATTGCCCAGAAAATTGTGAGATACATCCAGTTTTCTGTGCCGAAAAATCTTAAGAACAGTGTGCTGATAACTACAACGGTGAAAACACCGAAAGCATAAAGTGAATGGAGAAGACTCATATCCTTCTGAGGATTATCCGACGGGATTGCAGCAATGACAGGGCTTAAAAGCACCTCCGAAAGACCTGCGGAAACAGAAAAAAGCACAGTTCCTATAAGAAGACCTACGTAAACATTCTGCGAGAAAATGACAGGCGAAAAAGCATAGACCAAAAGACCTGCCGATGTTATCAGCGGCATGATTTTTATAACTTTTTTGACGTTGAAATACTTTGTAAAAAAAGTAAAAACAAGATCAACCGTAAGCTGCGTGCAGAAGTTTGTTAAAACCAAGGTGCCGAGAAGCGTGTAAGAAATGCCGTACATATCCTGCAGCGTTGCAAACAGTAACGGCGGAAGGCTGAAAATCGAAGACATGGTAAAATATGCTGCGTAACACGCAAGCTTTGTTCGTTTAAAATTCGTTGCGGTCATATGGTTTTCTCCTTATATTTCAATTCGTGTTTTAAATCGCGTTCGAAGCATTTTATGTTGCAGAAAAACTGTCCTGCATGAGAATTCCGAGCTGTTTCCACAGCAGCTTTTCAGAATTAAAAGAAGTATTTCCAAAACTGTCATCAAACTGTTTGCAAGGCTCTGCACCCAACTTAACATAGAGGTTCTTCGCGCCGTCATTACCTCTTACAACGCATATGCTCATAGCCTCATAACCGTTTTCGCCAGCGTATCTTCCCATTGCTTTAATGAGTGCGGTGCCGACGCCTTTGCCTCGTGCGGTTTCGCTCACATGCAGTGAATCGAGATACCATGTGTTTGGAATTTCCGAATCTTTTGTTGCCGCAGCAAAGCCAATAAAAACATCGCCGTCATAAACAACCATGATTTTGCCGTCGGCATTATTAAGATAATCTCTCCACCTTGCTTTTGCGCCCACAACGGTAAGAGAATTCAGATATTCGTCTGACAAAAGACCTTTATATGTTGTTTTATGGTTGTGTACATAAAGTTTTGAAATATCATCCAAATTTTTTAGGGTTGCAAAAAATATATCCACGGTATCACCTGCCGCTTTTAAACTTTATTAACAATTTTAACATATAACGAATCAAATAACAACCTAAAACAAAAAACATTCTTGACACCGAAAAAAATATATGATATTCTGCTATTGAATAAATTAAATAAACAAATTTGTTTATTGTTTTTGACAATAGCATTATGGCAAACAAGCTTTTTGCCCTTTGCCTGAATGCTGCGAGGGTGCCCATGGATGGCACGCACCCAAAAAATCAAGAAAGGAGGAGCCGAATGTATATTCCCACCCCGTTTGGCGTTATGCTGAAACAGGTTCGCGAAAGCAAAAAACTTTCACAAGGCGAACTTGCCGCTGAGCTTCGCAAAACCGCCCAGTATATCAGCAACATAGAAAAAGGCAAAAACAACTCGCCGCCCGACGACAGTGACTTGTATCTGTTGATTGAAAAACTTGGTCTCAACGGCAGCGAAGCCGAAAAATTCAGGCTCCTCGCTTACGCAGACCGCGGAATGCTGCCCCCTGAAATGTTCCGCTATCTTTCAGACAGCCCCGCACTTATCGAACTCATAAGCTATGCAATGAGCAACGGGTTTTCTGAAGAATACTGGAACAACATGCTTCAAAACATTAACAACCGATAAAGGATGGATAAACTATGAGTAAAACACCCGATTTTGTTAAATACGCCGCTTCAATCGTGCCGAGCGAAAGACAATTAAAATGGCAGGAGCTTGAATTCTATTCTTTTTTTCATTTCGGCATCAACACTTTCACCAACTCCGAATGGGGCAACGGCAACGAAGACCCCGAACTTTTTAATCCTGAAAAGCTTGACTGCCGCCAGTGGGTCAAGGTTTGTCAGCTTGCAGGCATGAAAGGCGTTATTCTCACCTGCAAACATCACGACGGTTTTTGCCTTTGGCCCTCGGCTTATACAGAACACAGTGTCCGTTCAAGCAAATGGAAAGACGGCAAGGGCGATGTTGTTGCGGAATGCGCCAAGGCGTGCAAAGAATTCGGCATGAAGTTCGGAGTGTATCTCTCCCCGTGGGACAGGCATGAACCAACCTACGGTTCGGGCGAAGCCTATAATAAATTTTTTATGAATCAGCTCCGTGAGCTTCTGACCGGCTACGGCGATATTTTCTGTGTATGGTTTGACGGAGCATGCGGTGAAGGACCTAACGGCAAGGTGCAGGAATATGATTGGGAAGCCTATTACAGCCTTATCCGCAAGCTGCAACCGGATGCAACAATAAACATAACCGGCCCCGATGTGCGTTGGTGCGGCAACGAAGCAGGCGTTTGCAGAAAGAGCGAGTGGAGCGTTGTCCCCTATTGGCATTCCAACCATGAAATAATTGCCGCCGCAAGCCAAAAGGATGTCAGCAAACCTCCAAAAAAAATAAATCCCACCGCCCTCGATTTGGGCAGCAGGAAAGTTATTAAAAACTGCAACAAGCTGATTTGGTATCCCGCAGAGGTTGATGTTTCAATCAGAAAAGGCTGGTTCTATCATCCCGACGAGGATTATTCCGTCAAGCCCCTGTCAAAGCTTATGGATATTTACTATAACTCTGTCGGCGCAAATGCAAACTTCCTTTTGAATATTCCCCCGACAACCGAGGGAAAAATACATGAAAAGGATGTTGAAACTCTTCTTTCTATGGGTGCACAGCTTGACATTGATTTCAACGAAAACCTTGCAGAGGGTTCAATTATAACCGATAACCGCCACCTTGACGAAAATCATACGGGTCAGATGGCTCTCAGCAGCGACCCTGAAGAATACTGGCATTCGGGCAACAATCCTGAAGGCGCAGAGCTGGTTCTTGACCTCGGCGATGAATACGACATCGACAAAATCGTTATCGGTGAACACATCAGAACAGGTCAGCAGATTGAAAAATTCGCTGTATACGCACAGATAAAGGGCAAGTGGAAAAAGGTTGCAGCCGAAACAACCGTCGGCTACAAGCGAATCTGCCGTTTTGATGAAATCCGCGTTCGCTATTTCAAGCTCGTTATCAAAAAAGCAAGATGCTTCGCAACGATTTCAAAATTTGAGGCTTATTAATCCCATTCTTTCCAGATTTCGGGGCAATAGCCGACAGTTGCCTTTTTACCGTTGCGGACTATGGGAGTTTTGAAAAGCTCGCCGTGTTCAAGAAGCTTTTCTTCAACAGCTTCTTTGCTTGCGAGATACTTGATAAAATGCTTTTCATAAGCTTTTGACTTTTCGTCAATCAAAGCTTCCATTGAACCGACAGCCTGCTTAACGCTGGTGTATTCGCCCTTGCTCAGATTCTTCTGGGTAAGGTCAATGAACTGAAATTTTATTCCGCGCTCCTTGAAATAACGCTGAGCCTTTTTAGTATCAAAGCACTTATTTGTTCCGAAAATCTGTATGTTCATAAAAATCCCTTTCTCAGAGTGACGGGAGCAATCCGCCACTCTAACGGTAATAATAAAATGATAATAAATATTCCAAAACAAGTCAATAGAACAATTGAAATTCTCTGCGGCGGCGGATATTCCGCTTATGTTGTCGGAGGAGCGGTCCGCAATATCCTGATGGAAATCCCCGTGAGCGACTGGGATATAGCCACCTCCGCTCTGCCGCAGGAAACTCTTGAGCTTTTCAAGGATTACCGAACTATCGAAACCGGCATAAAGCACGGAACCGTAACGGTCATCATCGACGGCATGAGCCTTGAAATAACAACCTTTCGGATTGAACGCGGCTATTCAGATAACCGCCATCCCGACAGCGTTGATTTCACAAGCCTCATTGAAGATGATTTGTCAAGGCGCGATTTCACGGTTAATGCAATCGCCTGGTCGCCTCAAGCGGGCTTTGCAGACCCCTTCGGCGGCAGAGAAGATATAGAAAAGAAAATAATCAAATGCGTCGGCGAGCCTGACAGACGTTTCGGAGAGGATGCTCTGAGAATTCTGCGCGCCCTGCGTTTCGCCTCCGTTCTCGGCTTTGAAATTGATTGCAAAACCTCGGAAAGCATTCATAAAAACTATCAGCTTCTTGAAAACATTTCGGTTGAGCGCATTTTCGCTGAGCTGTCAAAGCTGCTTTGCGGTAAAGATGCAGGAAGAATTCTCAGAGAATACAAAGATGTTATGTTCTTTGTTCTGCCCGAACTTAAACCCACCGATAACTGTGCTCAAAATCATGAAAGGCACATTTATGACGTGTGGAATCACACGGTTGCCGCCGTTGAAGGAGTCCCTCCCGATTCTGTTCTGCGTTTTGCAATGCTCTTTCACGATTCGGGTAAACCCCAATGCAAAACAACCGATGAAAACGGCATTGACCATTTTTATTCTCACGGCAAGGCAGGCAGAAAAAATGCTCATGATACACTGACACGGCTGAAAACCTCAAACAAATTCAGAGAGCACGTCTGCAATCTCGTTGAATTTCACGATTTTCTGCCAGATAAAATCAGCAAAAAAACTTATAAAAAATATATTGCACGTTTAGGTATTGACGTTGTGAAAGAGCTGTTTCTGATACGCAAGGCAGATGTTTCCGCGCAGAATCCGAAGTTCCTGCAGGAAAGCCTGCGTGAAAATGAAGCAGGAATAAAAATCCTTAAAGAAATTGAAGAAGAAACCGGTTGCTTTAAAATAAGTGACCTTGATATAAACGGCAACGACCTTGCCGAAGCAGGATTCAGTCCGTCGCCCGAAATGGGGAAAGTTCTGAACGTGCTTCTCGAGGAAGTTATGGACGAAAAAATTCAAAACACCCGAGAAGCGCTTGTCAATCGGGCTTTGCAGCTTAAAAAGCGCTGAAAGGAGAAGGTATGGAAATAGTAAAGATTGAAAATGCAAAGGAATTTGACAGCTTTGTCAGCTCCCATCCCAAGGGACATATGATGCAGAGCTCTGCCTGGGGGCTTGTTAAAAAAGAATGGGATTGGTGCGGCTTTATCAGCCGAAATGCTGACGGAAGCATCAAGGGCGTGTGCAGCGTTCTGCTTCGCCAGATACCCATGACTCCGTTCAAAATGATGTATTCCCCCAGGGGACCCGTCTGCGACCTGAGCGACAAAGAAACGGTCACCGAGCTGCTGGGCGCAATCAAGGAATACGGCATTAAAAACAAGGCGTATACTTTTAAAATCGATACGGACACTCTTGCATCAAACCAAGAATATATTTCGCTCCTCAAAGAACTCGGCTTCACTTTCAAGGAGCATAATGCCGATTTTGACACAATCCAGTCAAGATACATTTTCCGCCTCGATGTTGGCGGCAAAACCGAGGATGAACTCCTCAATTCTTTCCATCCGAAAACGCGCTACAACATCCGCCTTGCCGCAAGAAAAGGTGTCACGGTTGAGGTCAAGGGCGCGGACGCTTGCGAGGATTTCCATAAACTCATGCTTGTTACGGGCACAAGGGATAATTTTGCTATCAGAGATGTTTCATATTTCAAGCGCATTATGGATGCATTCGGAGATAACGCACGGATTTATCTCGCATATTACGAGGGGAAGCCCATTGCGGGCGCATTGGATGTTCTCTGCGGTGACAAGGTATGGTATGTTTACGGTGCAAGCTCCAACGAATACCGCAACGTTATGCCCAACTATCTCGTTCAATGGGAAATGATTAAATGGGCAACGGAAAGCGGCTGCAAATATTATGATTTCAGAGGCGGTTATCCCGACGAAGACAACCCTCTCCATGGCATTTTTAAATTCAAAAGAGGCTTCTGCAATGATTACATGGAGCTGATGGGCGAAGCGGATTTGATTATTGACAAAATCGGCTTTAAAGCAGTCAATGCCGCCCAGAAACTCGCAAAATCCACCCGCAAAATCAGAGCAAAAATTCTCAACAAATAATCTCAAAACCTTCTTAACGGCAAAGATTATTCTTTGACCGCTCAAATCCTCCATACAGCAACAGGCAGCACCGAGGTGCTGCCTGTTGCTTTTGTTTTATATTACTTTTTCTTTATCCTTGCCCAATATTCCTTTGATGCCTGTTCAATTTTATTATCGCCGAATTCATAATACTTTTTGTTCTTTATCGCATCGGGCAGATACTGCTGGTCAACCCAGTGACCGGGGAAATCATGAGCATATTTATAAAACTGACCCTTATTGGGGTTGTCCTCGCCGTCATAGTGCATATTCTGTAATTGGCGGGGTACGGGACCCGTTCTGCCCGCCGAAACATCCGCCATCGCGGAGTTTATCGCGCCGTATGCGCTGTTGGATTTCGGGCTCGTTGCAACAAGTACAACGGCATCGGCAAGAGGAATTCTCGCCTCGGGCAAGCCGAGCATCATGGCGGAATCCACCGCCGCCTTAACAATCGGGATTATCTGAGGATAGGCAAGTCCGACATCCTCGCAGGCACAGACAAGAAGCCTTCTGCACGCAGAGGGCAAATCCCCCGCTTCAAGCAGCCTTGCAAGATAATAAACAGCCGCATCGGGGTCGGAGCCCCTCATGGACTTCTGATAAGCCGAGATTATGTCATAGTGCTCATCGCCGTCTTTATCGTAGCGCATTGCGCTTTTTTGTGTAAGAGATTTTGCGTTTTCAAGCGTTATGAGCTTCTTGCCGCCGTCGGAATTCGCCGAAAGCACACAGAGCTCAACGCTGTTAATCGCTTTCCTGACATCCCCTGCGCTTGCGGTGGCAATATGAGAATAAACGCCGTCTTCAACGTCATATTTCTCGCCTCTGTCCTCTGCCATAAAATCAAACGCACGCCTGACCGCCTTTTCCGCTTCAGAAGGAGTTACGCTTTTGAATTCAAAAACGGTGGAGCGGCTGAGGATTGCGCTGTAAACATAAAAATACGGATTCTCCGTTGTTGATGCAATCAGAGTTATCGAGCCGTTTTCGATATATTCAAGCAAAGTCTGCTGCTGCTTTTTATTAAAATACTGAATCTCATCAAGATAAAGCAGGATGCCGTTGGGCGCAAGGAAGGTATCAAGCTTTGCAACAACTTCCTTGATATCCGACGTGCCCGCGGTTGTGCCGTTGAGCTTAACGAGATGGCGGTCAGTTGTTTTTGCGATTATGCTTGCAAGAGTTGTTTTGCCGACCCCGGGCGGACCGTAAAACACCATGTTGGGCAGCTCGCCCGACTCAATTATGTTCCTGAGCGGCTTGCCTTGCGAAAGCAGATGAGGCTGACCGATAATATCTTCAATTTTTTGAGGGCGGAGCCTGTCCGCAAGAGGTGCCGACATAAAAATCCATGCCTTTCATATAATATACAATTGATTATATCAAACATCGCTTCCATATTCAAGAGCGATTTTTTGCATTATCGCCTGCAAAATCTTCAATATTATGCAAGTGATATGAAAGATTTATTAGTGCATGTTGCAAAAAAGACCCTTCCGAAAGCTTCTTTTTTAGTTTTTTTAACAAAAATATGAAAGTTTCTGTTTTTTTCTTGCATTTGCCGGCGTTTAGGAGTAGAATAAGAAGCAATCGGTACATTACCGCGTTAAATCGTTATAGAAGGCTGTATGTTTACGGCATATCATAAGGAGTGTTATTAATGAGTTATGTTCAGAATGTCATCGATATGGTGGCAAAGAAACACGCTAACGAGCCTGAATTTGTTCAGACTGTTACAGAAGTGCTTGAATCACTTATCCCCGTTATCAATCAGCATCCCGAATACGAAGCAACCTCTCTTCTTGAGAGAATGGTTGAGCCCGAAAGATCAATCACTTTCAGGGTTACATGGGTTGACGATAACGGCAAGGTAAATGTTAATACAGGCTACAGAGTACAGTTCAACGGCGCAATCGGACCCTACAAGGGCGGTCTGCGTTTCCATCCCTCTGTATATATCGGCATCATGAAATTCCTTGCTTTTGAACAGACATTCAAAAACAGCCTTACAGGTCTTCCCATCGGCGGGGGCAAGGGGGGTTCAGGCTTTGACCCCAGAGGCAAAAGTGATGCTGAAATTCTTCGCTTCTGCCAGGCTTTCATGACAGAGCTTTACAGACACATCGGCCCCGATGTTGACGTTCCCGCAGGTGATATCGGCGTTGGCGGCAGAGAAATCGGCTATCTTTACGGTCAGTACAGACGCATCAAGGGCGCATCCGAAAACGGCGTTCTTACCGGTAAGGGTCTCCCCTACGGCGGCTCACTCATCAGACCCGAAGCAACAGGCTTCGGCGCAACATACTATGCAGTTGAAATGTTCAAGCACTTCGGCGAAGAAATCAAAGGCAAGACCTTTGCAATCTCAGGCTTCGGCAACGTTGCATGGGGCGCAGTTAAGAAGATTTCAGAGCTCGGCGGTAAAGTTGTGACAATCTCGGGTCCCGACGGTTATGTTTATGACGAAAAAGGTATCAATACCCCCGAAAAGATTGACTACATGCTTGAAATGCGTGCATCAGGCAGAGATAAGGTTCAGGATTACGCAGACAAGTTCGGAGCACAGTTCTTCCCCGGCGAAAAGCCCTGGGGCGTTAAGGTTGACGTTGCAATGCCCTGCGCAACCCAGAACGAAATCAATATGGAACAGGCTGAAAAGCTTGTTGCAAACGGAGTTCCCTACTACATCGAAGTTGCCAACATGCCCACAACAAACGATGCTCTTGCATATCTTAAGGCAAACTGCAAGGCTGTTGCTCCCTCAAAAGCAGTTAACGCAGGCGGCGTTGCCGTTTCAGCTCTCGAAATGAGCCAGAACTCAATGAGATACAGCTGGACTGCAGAAGAAGTTGACGCAAAACTCAAGCAGATTATGAAAAACATCCACGATAACTCTGCAGCAGCTTCAGAAGCATACGGCCTCGGTTATGACCTTGTTGCAGGCGCAAACATCGCAGGCTTCATCAAGGTTGCCGACGCAATGATGGCCCAGGGTCTTATCTGATAACAACTATCAACCCGGAATCCGAATGAAAATTCGGGTTCCTTTTTTATTGACTTCATTTTCTGCAAGTGATATTATTTATTTAAATTCAACTATACAAAGGGGAATTCAAGATGTTCAAAAAAATTCTTGCCCTCAGCATTGCAGCTTTTCTCGGAATAGGCTGCATTCCCGCTTCTTACGCATCAGAAAGCGGCGCAAAGCTTTATAACATTTACGGCGACAATATGCTGTTTCAGCAAAACAAGGATGCGATTGTTTCAGGCGTTGCGCCGAACGGCAGCAGAATAACCGCCGAGCTTTTTGATGATTCAAACAGCCTTGTAACATCCGGCGAATGCACGGCAACAAACGGCGTTTTCTCCGTTTTGTTCAATGCTCCGTCAGGCGGCTATGACGAATATACCATTGTTCTTAAATGCAACGGCAACGAATTTACAGCTCTTAAAAATGTTGTTTTCGGCGAGCTTTGGCTTGCAAGCGGTCAAAGCAACATGATGTATCCCCTTTCGCAGGCAAAACACGGCAGGGATATGTTTGCAAAGTCCGAAAAGCTGAGCAGAAATCTCCGCGTGCTCACAATTCCCGACTATCCGGAATACAAGGGCTCAAAGGAGCTTCTCCCCGCAGAACCTCAAGCTGATATCATCGGCGCAAAATGGATAACCGGCGAAGACCCCGCTGTCTACAGCATGAGTGCCGTTGCATATTATTTTGCAAACGAAATGATAAACGAGCTTGATATGCCGGTCGGCATTCTCAACGTTTCTCTTGGCGGCACGGCAATCGCTTCCTGGCTTTCAAGAGAATCAATTGATGCAAGCAAAGAAGTCAAGTCATATTTGCAGGAAAACGGCAAATATATTGAAAAATCAGACTGGAAAGAAAACGGTCAGAATGTATATAACGATATGACCGCAAACTTCAATCAAAGAATAGCTCCTCTCAAGAGTTTCAGACCTGTCGGCATGATATGGTATCAGGGCGAAAGCGATCTCATGATGAATCACAGCATAAAATTCTATTCAGATACAATGGAACTCATGCAAAGCTCATATGCGGATTATTTCGGCTTCGGTAATGATATGCTGCCCGTTGTCTATACTCAGCTTGCGGCATTCCCTTATTCTGACAGCGTAACCGAGCCTGCCGCATGGAATGCAGGCTATTCCGAAATGCAGAAGAACAATCCCGAAACTCAGGCAATGGTCACAATTTACGATTTACCTGTAACTTTTATTCCCGAAGCAGGATATATCCACCCCGAAAACAAAAAGGAAATCGGCGAAAGAATGGCGTTTGCGGCAAAGGGTCTTGTTTACGGCAAAAAGGACACCTTCACCGCGGCAACCGTTAAAAACGCAGAGTCCGAAAACAGCAGTATTTATGTTACTCTTCAGAATGTCGGCAGCGGACTTAAAGCAAACGGCAGCAAGCTTTGCGGCTTCGCAATTTGCGGAAATGACGGCATTTATGTTCAGGCTGATGCCGAAATTATCGGAACAGACACAGTAAGAATTTGGAGCGAACATGTTCCCGAACCGAAATCCGCAAGCTATGCATATTGTCTGAGCAATATACGCTCAAATCTTTATGCAACCGAAAACGGTGAGCTTGCGTTGCCCGTAAGCCCGTTTGTTACGGATTTTTCCGTCAGCTCGCATTATTGGGTCGATAAATCCTGGGCAGACTGCGAAAACGAGATGACCTGGCGTAACATTGACGACACATTCTCGAAAGAATACAATTCATGGTCCGCAGACGGAGCGGCAATCACATTCACGGAATGCATGAACATAATCTCAAGCAAACAGAGCTTCAGTGTCAGCCCTGCTTTATCTTATAAAGACGGTGTAAAAACCGTTCTTTTCAGAGATGATGACAGCGATTATTCCGATTACGGCAAAATAACCTTCAAAATTCGCAATAACGGCTCATCTGATATTTCGTTCGACAGCCTCAAAATCAGCAAAAGTGCTGTAACATGGTATTCACCTGCGGTTGAAAACACAGCTGAAACGGGAGCGGTTATTCCTGCCGACGGCAAATGGCACGGCTTCACTCTTGACCTCAACAGCCTTTATCTTTTCGGCAACGAATGCGGAATAACATATCCGAATGATAAGCTCGGTAAAGTAACGGATATCGAATTCTGTTTCTCGGGAGAAAATGCAGAAATCAGCATTGATGAAATCCGCTTTGCGCCTTCAAGCGAACAGTTTGGCATGCGTTTTGAGGCAAAAACAAAAAATGCCGACAACCTCGGAGAATTCCTCTCCGCAATAGTTATCGGCTTCATCGGCATGATAATTGACCTGTTTATTTAAACAAAAGCCAAGGGGCTGTCTCATAATGAGGCAGCCCCTTTTTGACTTTTAAATTCTCATTGAAAGGATGGATGGGGAAAAGTCGAAGCGGTTGCACTTGCGCTTCGAAAACGAAATTCTCATTTGTTATGTTGTTATTATATTATATCTCCGCAAAGAAAACCACCTTTTACAATTACAATACAAATACAAAACAGTTACAAAAACTCATTGAAACGTTACAAATTGTAACCATTAAACACCGATTTAATACATATATATAATATATCAACACATATTAAAGGAGAACATAATGAAAAAAGGAACTGAAAGATATTCGGATATTATCACCTTTGTTATATCGGCCGTTATTATCACTGCGCTGTGTTTCGGCGGCGTAACGGGCAAGCTTTCGCTCGCCATGGCATCCGTCATGTTTTATTCGGGGAATAACTCGGATGAAGAAAGCAAAACACATGAAACAACGCAAAAAAACACCGCTTCAACTGATAAACAAACAACAACGCTGACCGCTGAGGAAACATCCGCTACCCCCGACATAACGGAAACTCCCGACGATATAAAGGAACTAATCAAAAAATATACAAAGCTTTTTGCCGATGATACCAAAGACGGCAGCATAAATGCCGTTACATATAAAAACGCAGGCGTTACCCACTCTTTTGAAAATGTTCGGGTTAAAAACACAACCCAAACCAAATCTCTGAATGTTGAAAACGTGCTTCTGCAGCCGCTTGAGCTTTCGGTGGACAAATCCAAGCCGGCAGTTCTGATTTTTCACAGCCACACCTCCGAGAGCTATGAAATGATTGAGCGCGAATGGTATGCCTGCGACTATGTTGCAAGAAGCAACGATGAAAACATAAATATCGTTCGTGTCGGCACGGAAATTGCGAATTATCTGACCTCTCTCGGGTATACTGTTATTCATGACAAAACAATTCATGACGACAGCTATAACGATTCATATCCGAGCTCGCGCAAAACCGTTCAGAAGCATCTTGAGGAGCACCCCGAAATTCAGATTGTTCTCGATATTCACAGAGATGCAATAACTCAGGATGACGGAACAAAGATAAAACCCGTTAACACCATCGGAGGCAAAAAAGCGGCTCAGTTGATGATAATAACGGGGGCTGAGGAAGGAAAAACAGAGGATTTCCCCGACTGGGAATATAATCTCCGCTTTGCTCTGCAGCTTCAGAAAAAATGCGAAACCATGTTCCCAGGATTAATGCGCCCCGTTCTTTTTTCGCCAAGAAAATATAACATGGATATGACCCGTTTCAGCCTGCTTATAGAGATGGGCAGCGAAGCAAACACACTCGAAGAAGCTTGTTATTCGGGCAGAATGCTGGCTGCCGCTCTCGCTTCTCTTATGAATGATTATTGTAAAGGATAAAGATAATGAGAATAATAAGAGCATATGCTGTAATTGTGCTGACCGCGCTGAGCATAACCGCCATTGCCGCTTCAATATTTATTGCCGATGAAAACGCCCGAAAAATCAGCCTCGGGCAAGAATATGCGGTGTTTGTGCTAAACAGCGACGATGAAAAACGATACAAAGAAACAGTAAATCCCCTGCCCCTGCTTCAAAAAATGAAAGAGAGCGCAAAAAAGGCGGCAAGCATTGCGCCGCCGCCCATAAGCAATGTTTACTGGTTAATTGTTAACTCAGAAAGAACAGAGAATCAAAAATAAATATTTTATAGCCCTCGATTTCTATGGTGTCAACCGCAAGCATCTCAAAAAGTGCCCATTCATCTGTGGACTGCAAAACAGACACCTCGTAGTCCGATGCGAGAACAAAATATTTTTCAACACCCTCCTGCGGTTCGAACCACTTTTTGTTTGTCTGATAAGCGCAGGGGGCTATTCCGTTTTCATTGATATCAACATTTGCTGCCCTGACTCTTGAATCAGACAAAACTGTTATCGTTTGCGAATTCCAGAAGGTTGCATAACCGTAGTTAAGCCCCTTTTCTTCAAGAATCTGAGCAAGCTTGTATTTCTCGTTGCTTTCTATTCCGTTCTTATCCATTTCGGCAATTGTTTTGAACGAAATGCCGCTCATCAAAACCAAAATGCAGGCTGAAATTACAGACAGCCTTACGGCAACGGCATTTTCTTTTGCGGCTTTAAACGCCGCAAAGCAAACCAGAATACCTGTGCATATCATGGGGCTTAAACGCCAGTTTGCCGCCGAAAGAATGCCGAAAACATAGCCGAACATTATTACCGCACTGACACCGAAATGCGCCCAGATGAGAAACTTTGAAGCTCTGTCAAATTTTTTATAGAATATTAACGCGATGAAAGGCATAACGGCAATTATCGCCGCGGAAGCAATTCTGATAATATTCAAAATCGATTCGAGCGAAAAGATTCCCATTCCGTATTGAGCATCAACGCCGAAAAGCCAAAACCAATGAAGCGGGAACTTGCCGAGGTTACCGAGCCACTCTTCCATGTTGGCATATTGAGAATATGCGCCCGCATAGCCTGCGGAAATTCCGTCACTGAGCAACGTTAGCAACCACAGACCCAAAACTGTTGAAAATCCGCAGATAAGGCAAAAGCAAATTGAGTTTACGCCTTCTCTCGAAAAGAGTTTTCTGTCCTTTTCAAAAATCATCTCGGCAACCGCCGCAAAAAGGACAGGCAGTATACCCGTTGCGATAATCTGCATGCCGTCAAGAGCCGACAAAACAGAGAAAATAACAGTGCAAAAGATGATTACAGCAAGCTGTTTGTATGATTTTTCGCTGTCAAAAACAGACCTGAATCTGATTAACAGCGAAAGCAAAACACAAATTATAAGAACGCTTATGCTGTAATAAATAACATGCTCATAAAATATCTCTCTGAGCTTTGCCGAAGAGCAAAGAATCATTGCCATCGTGCCAAGCGCAGTCAAAGACAGTGTCCAACTGAACTTAAGGCTTCTGCATAAAAAGACAACCGAAGCGAAAAACAGAAGAATGAACAACACCATGCCGATATGATGGGTTGTCATCGAAACACCGAAAATGCCGATAAACGGCAGCATCAGCATTGTTCCGCCGAAGGGAAGCATGGCGGCGTAGCCGAAATCCGGGTTAAAAATGCTGCCGCTGTCGTAGCTTGCCTGCGCCCAAAGAATTGTGTCGGAGCAGTCAGCATGAAAAAAAGCTTCTGATGGCAGGATGATATAATATATAACCGTTGCAAGAGAAGCTGCGGCAAACAGCGCCGCAACAGTAAATGCGAAACGGTTTTTCAGCTTTTTAAAATTGATAGTCATTTGTTCCCTCAATTCCAGAATACAAAAAATTCCTTGATTGCAATATAAATATCGGGGTCATACACCGCAAGATTTCCGTTAAGCATGAGCGAAGCAAAAAGCGAAATCAACACGGTTGATAAAGTCAACAGTATAACGGATTTTTTGACAATGCGTGAAATGTCGGCTGCATAATTTTTCTCCGCAAGGCGGCATATTTCAAGAAGTATAACCGCCGAAACAAAGGCGGCAAGCAGAGTGATATCTGCCGTATATCTGAAAATAACCCCGCCCATGCAGAAATTGAAGAATGCGGTTATAACAAACGCTGCAAGCGACACGGTAAGAAGCGTTTTACCGTTGCGTGTTATCTGTTTGCTTTTGAACAGCACAGGGCTTAAAAGCAGGGAAAGCATAAACGGAAAAGCGAATATGCCGAAACCGCTGTCCGTATAAACATTCCTGCCGAAATCGGAAAAATGATGATACGCAAGCTGAATATACGGAAATCTGTCCGAAGTAACAAACGGCTGAAGGAAATAATAAAACAGCGAACTGAACAGACCGCCTGCCGTCAGCTTATAAAGCGAAGCGTTCATTATTGTCAGCTGATAAGACGAACCGAACTGAAGAATATCTCCGAAACGGATAAAATTATAATAAAATGAGAAGCCGATTGCCGCCGCAACGGGCATGGCAAGTGCCGCCATTTCCACAATAAACGCGGGAACTCTTTTGGTTTTAATGCTGTGAATGAAATAAACAATGACAAATGCCGCTATTATAATTGCCGCGGGAAGCGCAGAATTGATTCTCGACAAAAAGCCGAGCCCGAAGCTGATGCCCGCCAAAAGCATGAGCACGATTCGTACAGCTTTTTTCTTTGCCGAAAGCGCCTTCAGCACAAAAAACACAAACGCCGCAACAAAAGCCATGCCGGCAAGGCTTGCAATGTAATAAAACGACATCCTTCCGCGCTGTATAAGCAAAACCGCGCTCGAAAAACAAGCTCCGACAGCACAAACCGCCGCAAGCCACGGGCGTATGTTCTTGCCTCTGAGCTTTGCCCATTCAATAACGGAAAGGGGTAAAAACAACGCAACGAGCGTTGAGAATATGCCCATAACAACGCTGTCAACAGGCAAAAATCCCGTAAGAAGATAAAACGGATAATAAACCGCAAGTATGGGTGCTATCCCGAAATAGGAATAATATCTGCCATCAAAAAACGCTCTGTCATAGAGATAACTGATGCCCTCGCGTGCATCGGGGCTGTAAGGATTTTCGAGCGCAATAAGCTCGGGAGAAACCGCCACGTCCAGATGAAGCTGCCCCTTCATAAAAGCATCAAATTGCTGAATATACGGATGATAATATTCAACATCGCCATCAAGCGGATAGGGAATATAATTTTCGTATTCACTCGTCATGCAAAGCACGGTGAAAACAGCCGAAGCAAAACAGCAAACCGCACAGGAAAGCAGAGCGGCTTGACCGAAGGTCATTTCATCTCTAAGCTGCTTGCCCGTTTTGGTTTTCAAAACAGTAACCAAAGCAAGCAAAATAAAAACAAATGCAAATCTCAGCGAGTTAAAGCCAAACTCATAGCGAGGGTTTATTACAACCTGCGAAACCTCAAGATCACACGGAATCTCGTCAAACTGCAAACTGACACAGCCGGCATTGCCCATAGAATTAATATAGGTTTTAACACGCCTTGAATCTGCACCTATCGCAATTTTATCGCTTCTTGCGGAAGAAGCGTTGGTCAGATTGTTTTCATCAAAAATATAATAGGTAACCGCAACAAACGAATCCAATATCTGGCTGTTTTGAGCGATAACATCAAAGCTGACGGAATGGAGCGGGATTGAATCACATTCAAAGCTGATGTAATTCGACTCAGGCGTTATAACATAGGTTTCCGCCTGTTCGGGCAAATAATCGTTCACCGCGCTGTTGCCCGCAACATAGGCAAGCCAAGTAAAATTCGAAAAAACAATTTCCGCAACAAGCGAAATGACAAATATCAGAGCAACACTTGATAAGCTGTCAGTTCTTTTTGTCATCTTCATTTGCAGATTCCTCATGATACTCAGCCTCTGTGTTAACATTCCAGATGTTTTCTTTGGTCTGCTTGCCGCTCAGAATATTTGAAACAGCTTCAAAAGAAGTTACCATGGAATGATCCATATTATTATATCTGTGCTGACCGTTTCTGCCGACACAATAGAGGTTGCCGAAGGTGTCAAGATAGCTGACAAGCTCATCAATGCGGTCATATGTGTCAAAATAAGCGGGATATGCTTTCTGCACTCTTTCACGGTGGCTGTCAAGCACGGCGGCATCCGCATCGATAACGCCCATGCTCTTAAGCTCTTTAACGGCAAAATCAACACAGGTTTTTTCGTCCATGTTCCAGAAATCGTCGCCTTCCGAGCAGAAATATTCAAGACCTATCCAAACGGTATTCTGCGGGTCCTTGACAAGATAGGGCGACCAGTTGTTGAAAATCTGAATTCTGCCGAGCTTTACACCGACATCCTGAACATAAATCCAACAGTCGGGAACAATATTGCCGAGAGTTTTGATATCTGTTTCATTTTTAAGATTAAGTTTATTGAGGAGCAGACCGACGGTTACGAAATCTCTGTAGGGCAAGCCCTCTGCAATTTCCTTTGCATCGGCGGGCACTTCTCTGCCCATGCCTGCAACAAGATCTTTAACGGGCATTGAAGAAATGAAGATGTCTCCGTCAAAAGTCTCGCCGCCGTCACATTTAACGCTGTTGACCTTGCCTGCCGAGATATCGATGTCGGTAACTTTTTTGTTGTAGAGAATTTTACCGCCCATTTTTTCGAACTCTGCGCCCACGGATTCCCAAAGCTGACCGGGGCCGTATTTGGGATAAACAAACTCTTCAATCAGAGAGGTTTCAACCTTGCGGTCTTTGTTGGGCACAAGCTTTGAAAGCATATCCTTGATAACGGCAAGAATAGAAAGCCCCTTAACTCGCTGTGCTCCCCAGTCCGCCGAAATCTCTCTCGGATGCCTGCCCCAGAGCTTTTCGGTGTAACCCTCAAAAAACATTGAATAAAGCACCTTACCGAAGCGATTAATATAGAAATTTTCCAGTGAAGTTTCTTCCTTCTTCGAAACGGTTGATTTGAGATAGCTGAAGCCCGCTTTAACCGTTCTTGGCAGACCCATGTTGATAAAAGTCTGCGGTTTCATTGAAATTGGATAATCAAAGAATTTATTAAGATAATATATTCTTGAAATTCTGCGGCGGATAAGCATAACCCTGTCTTCTTTTTCGGGGTCGGGTCCGCCTTTGGCGAGAGGCTTGTCTCTGCCGAGAATTTTATCGTCAATTGAAGGCTCACCCTGAGTGGGCATCATTTGCGCCCAAAAATCGGTTACATTCTTATCCTTCGAAAAGAAACGGTGGCCGCCGATATCCATTCTGTTGCCGTTGTGCCTAACTGTTCTTGAAATACCGCCGAGAGCCTCGCTCTGCTCAAGAATAATCACTTCATATTCATCAGATTTTTTCAAAAGCTCATATCCCGCGGTAAGCCCTGCGGGACCGCCGCCTATAATGATACACTTTTTCATCGTTTTTCCCCCAATCTGAAATGTCAGAATGTACCGTTTAAGATTATACCATCTATTTAATATAAAAGCAATTACAAAAATATTACGAAGAAATTAACATTTAGATATTATTCGCCCATTTCCCTCGAAACTCTCACCGAGCAGATGTTTCATCGTTTCTTTTTCGGACAAAATCACAATAAATCGGTTCGGCATTTAGCTATTTCAACGAAATGTAAAAAAATTGAAAAAATCTGTTGACTTATGGTTTTTTTCGCCATAGAATGAAGTCGAAATTCAGTGAAAAGGGGTGTATAAAATGATACCCGAGA
>JAZLCS010000147.1:0-5993 GCA_045614385.1 Acutalibacteraceae bacterium
GGCAATGCCCTTCAATCGGCTCTCTTTTGAGTGCTTTTATAAATCTTTCACGTTCTGTCATTTTCAGTTCACCTCAAACATCATATTTTCAATAAACAAATCAGAAAAAATCGGGTTTGCCGATAAATCAACATAGGTTGAATTATCAATATAAACCGCAAGGTCATTTTTCTCGCAAGCATATTTAACCGTGCCGAGCAGACTGCTGTTATTGATTGCAACGCATTTCTGCACAAGTTCTTTGGGAAGTAAGCCTGTTTTAACGGCGTTTTCTATGTTGATTTTTGAGGAAAACCCACCTGAAATATACATATTTTCAATTTCATCAAATGAAACATTTTTCATCTGAAGCAAGGTTATAATTGCGGAAGAAACCGCCGATTTTGCAAGCTGATACTGTCTTATATCGGCTTGACTTAAGTGAACACCGTCTGCAACTTCAAAATCATCTTCCATATATCCCGTTTCATCAACAATTTCCTTGTCGAGAAGGTATGCAATGATATCAACAAGACCCGTGCCGCAGATTCCTTTTGCAGGTTCATCAGAAATTGTTTTGGTTCCGTTTGCCGAATATGAATAAACAGCTCCGTCTGTTGCACTCATACCGCAAGAGATATTTGCACCCTCAAAGCACGGTCCTGCCGCAGCGGCGGTGCAAAGAGCGGATTTTTCGGAAAACAAAACGATTTCTGCATTCGTGCCAAGGTCAACAAGAAGATTGTGCTTTCCGTTTTCGGGCATACCGACGAAATTCAGACCTGCCACCAGATCCGCACCCACAAAGGCGGCGATTGAGGGCAGACTTTCAATCTCTTCAACACCGATTATTCCAAGCTTTTTCGCTTTTTCGGTTTTGTTTTCAAGGAATACGGGAGTATAGGGTGCAACGCCCATCGATGAACAGTCAATACCGAAAAACAGGTGAAGCATCGTTGCGTTACCCGAAATATAAAGCTTTTCGATTTTATGCAGATTAAATTCGGATATCATTGAATTAATTTCTGATATAACGGCTTTTTGCAGCTCATTAACTTCGTTTTTGCGGCAATAATCAATCCTTGTCATAACATCTGCGCCGAAAGTCCGTTGAGGATTAGCGCGTGTTATGACTTTTATTATTTTATTTTCGTCAAGCGAAACAAGTGCGAGCGCAAGAGTTGTTGTACCTATATCAAGGGCATAACAGAGATTTTTTGTTATGTTTCCCGTTTCGCTTGCTCCTGTTTCAGAAAAAATTTCGCCGTTTTCGGGCAGTGAAACAGTTATGTCGGATCTGATTATGTATTGACACGAAAGTTCTTCTTTGCCGTTTACAGTGACAATACACTTTCTGCAAGTTCCTCTGCCGCCGCAGGGGTGATCAACGCTTTCATCCGATTTGATTAATACATCGTATAAAAGCGTTCCGTCATCTGCAAACTGAATTTTACCGTTGATTATTACCCTATGCATAAAGTTCATTTACCCTTTTAAAATATGCCTCGATATTCTCCAATTTTGATGCCGCAGGAACATCGCAGCCCGTTGAAATCATAAAATTATCATACATTGAACATTCGTCAAACACCCTCTGCACATCGGCTGCGATATCATCGGGGGTTCCTGTTCTAAACAAAACGGGGTTGATGTTACCCATAACGATTTTATCCTTCGGCAATTCTTCAAGCGATTTTTTCAGATTGATTGCATTGCCGAGATGGATGATATCCGCATTAAGCTCCGATATCATATCAAGCATATCTCCTGCCGCATTGCCGCAGTTGTGATAGCAGACAATGAAATCGTCGCTGTTTATTTCGTCAAATATCTGCTGAACAAAGGGCATCGAGAATTCCTCTGCAAGCGTGGGCGAAAGCAAGCCTGCCGCAGGCTCAGCCATGATAACGCCGTCTGCACCAACCTCTTTGAATGCCTTTATATATTTGATAATGAATTCCGTTGCCTTTGAGAGCAGAATTTTGACTTCATCGGAACTGTCGAAGCATTCCATCATAAGCTCCGTTATGTCAAAAAGTCTGCCTGCAAGGGAATATGGGCCGATAACTCCGCAGAAAACGGGTATATCGGTTATTTTTTCTTTTGCTTTTTTTACACCGTCAATGCAGATTTGCGTTCTGCCTGCTCCCACTTCAGGAATAACGATGCTTTCCGAATCGGCAATATCGTCAATTATTCCCTTTTCAACAGCGGGAATATCATCGTCATAAAAACGGATTTTTGCACCGAATGCTTCAGCCTCAACGGATAAATCCATCATATTGAGAGCTGCACCGACATTGCATTTTTCGGCAATCGCCTGCATACCCTTAACCTGCATTTCAGCCGATGAAATAAGCTCGTTTACGCTTATTCCAAGTAATTGCGTTGAGGGAAATGACAAAATTGGAACGGTTTTGTTTTTATGTTTTAATATTTTGATTGCTTTTTCTTTCATATAATCACCTGAATGTATAAAACAATGCGGGCGATCCGTGAATCGCCCTACAAGGTCAACATAACATAACACAAAAATATGTTACGGTGTCTGCACCGTTGTTATAATTTATCCCCGATTTTTTTGCAAGCTCAACAACATTGATTCCGCAGGCTTCAACCGACGGCACAGCCTTTTCGGGGAAACGGCACGGAGCATCGGGATAGGTGCATTTTTCGCAGAGTCCGCAGCCCTCACATCCGAGCGCCATAAATTTTTCACCGTCTGCTTGGAGTTGTTCAATTATATTCTGCAAAACCCGTTTTGCACTTTTCTGACCCTCAATCATACCCTCAAAGTCAAAGCTGTCCTCAAGGTCATATTTGCAGGTGAAAACGCAGGCAGTTTTATAGCTTTTGATTTTGCTCTCAAGCTCATCAAGATTGCCTACGCCTGGCGGGCATGTCCAGCAAGTGCCGTATTTTCCGCATCTGTTTGCCTTGCACATATCAATAACTGCCTGTGAAAACGGAATTTCGTTTGTTTCAATCAGCTTATACTGAAAGATTTCGGGATTACTCAGATATTTTTCTATATTCATATCATCTGCAAAGCTCAACGGCAGCATCAGCTGCACTTGCGGCATCGGATGTGTATTTGTCCGCACCAATCTGATTGCAGAATTCTTCAGTAACGGGTGCACCGCCCACCATAATTTTAACCTTATCTCTGATTCCTGCATTTTCTGCGTGCTTAACAACATCAGCCATAACTTCCATTGTTGTTGTGAGAAGGGCGGAACAGCAGATAATATGACATTCCTGCTCAATGGCAGTATTTACAAAGGTTTCGGGTGAAACATCTGTTCCAAGGTCAACAACCTCAAGGCCCTTGCCTTCCATCATCATCTTAACAAGGTTTTTGCCGATATCGTGCAAATCGCCCTGAACGGTGCCGATGCAAACCTTGCCTGTTGACTGAACGCCATCCTCAATCAGCAAAGGTTTGAGCACCTGCATACCCATATTCATCGCTCTTGCGGCAACAAGAACTTCGGGAACATAAACCTCATTGTTCTTGAATTTTTCACCGATTATATTCATGCCTGAAATCAAGCCTTCATTGAGAATCTGCGCTGCGGGAAGTCCGCCATCAATCGCATTCTGGACAAGCTCTTTAACTATTTTTGCCTTTCCTCTCTGAAGATTTTCGGATATTTCAAGATAAATACTCATAACGGTTTCTCCTTTATATGTTTGTTGTGACATTCTGTATTGATAAGGGGTCATGCCCATAGATGCTTTGAAAATTTTATAAAATGACGGAACATCTTTAAGACCACACCGGCCGACTATTTCTTCGTTTGTAAGGCTTGTTTTTTTCAGGAGATTGCAGGCAAGGCTGATTCTTATGTTTCTCACATAATCGGCAAATGATTCGCCCGTTACCTTTTGAAAAATCCTGCTTAGGTGTGATTTGCTTACAAACAGCGTTGAAGCAATGGATTCAAGGGTCATATCGCTGTCACTGCACCTTTCGAGAATTTCTCTCATTGCCGCAGAAACCGTTATCCACTCTTTAGGGTGCTCGGTTCTGACCGTATCCGCCATATCAATATATCTGCTGAGACCAATCAGAAACAGCTTGATATATGATTTGACGGATTCTTGCCATTCAAGCTTCTGAAGTTCACTTTCTTTCGCAACAGAATTATATGTTTTTTTGAATTCATTCATTGCTTTTGAATTTAGCAAGGCATAAGAAACAGGAACTTTATCTCTGAACACGCCGCAGCAAAAACGGCCGCTTTCGGGGTTTGACAATTCACCGTCGAATAGGGAGGAAGGATTGAAAGCAATGGTACAGACGGTCGGTTTTTCGGCATCGCTTTTGGCAAAATATCCGTGGGGTACACCGCTGCCGAGAATATACATATCGCCGATATGGCATTCATCGGCTTCGTTCAGAATTCGGTGAATACCGCTGCCGTCAACAACAACGCTTATATCGACCAGATCATTCGTGTTCAGATGAGATAAAGTCAAATCGGCATTATATATATTTTCGTATACTGCCGTTTTCTGAAAAACAAAGTTGTTCATGCACCCGCTCCTTCCGTTTAAGTTTTTTCAAATTAAATTTTAATCTTCTTTATTTCTTCCGCATAATACTGCACAAGTTCAAATTTTGTGCCGGGCATAAGTCTGTGGTCGGGGCAGGGAATGAATCCGCCCATTGTCGCAAGACGTTTTATTCTTTCAATTTCGGCATCAACCGCCGCCTTATCCTTGCGCAGAGCGGTTTTATCCATGCCGCCGACACCGAGCATTCCCTTGCCGTATTTCTTTCTTGCAGGCTCAAACTGGTCGCCCCATACTCCGATTTCAATGGGGAACATTGTATTTACGCCGTTTTCAAACCATGTGGGCAGCAGTTTTTCCGTAACACCGTCGCAGTCAAGTGAAATAATGTCAATGCCGTATTCATGGCATAAATCGTTACGCTTTTTATAGTGCTTCGCACAGAGCTCATCAAAAATTTCGGGCGAGAGCAGAGGTCCGTTTTTGAAGCAGATATCCTCCCAATAATGGGCAAAATCAAATTTTGCTCCCGTTTCAAGAATTGCCTTTGCGCATTGATACTGCATTTCCGCATAAGTATCAATGATATCCGCAAACAAATCCTCATCCTCATCATACATAAGGTAACTCATGCCGACAACCGATGTCATGTCACGGATATTACCTAAAACACTTCCGAGATTTAAGCCGATGGGGCGTTCCTTATCTCTTGTTTCGTTGAAATTTCTGAAGTATTCAAAATCAACTCTCTCGGGAGAATACTGCATTTTGGGCTTATAGAGAGTTTCAAACGCCTCTCTGTCCTTGAGAGTGTAATCATCCTCCGAAGGGATTGAGGTTATACCGGGTTTTATGCGTTCGATAACACCGACACTGTTGAGGACTCTTCTTGAGCCGTCGGGTAAAACCTCAATCTCCTTTTCCTCAAATCTCGGATAAAGGCCGTTGTTTGCACCTCTTGTGCAGGACCAGTTGAAATCCCATCCGATAAGCTTATCGAGACTTCTGTCCTTTTCGTTGCCGTCCCAATTGCCTTGGGCAAGTTCTTTCGGAATTTTTCCCTGCTCTGCCCATTCAACAAGCAGTTCACCCCAATAACCGAAGTGAACGGCAGGCAGACGGTCTGCATCCTTGAAATGCAGAATATTCATGGCACGCTCTCTGTTTGTCATAGAAAATCTCCTTATCTCCCATTATAAATGCATTATAACACATCGTTCTGCTGAAATAAATATGGTAAATTTGTTTTGACCGGATTATCCGTGAAATAAAACCATATAATCATTAATTTTATAAAAACTTACAGGAACTATCATTGAGAATAGTTGCAGGTGACTAAAAAGTGACTAAACATCTATGGAAATCCGTGGACATCATCGGAACAAAAAATGTTGATTTTCCTTGATTCTTGCACTATAAAACACAATAAAATATCTACACCTAAAATTCGGGACCAGGCGACGGAAACGAGAGCTGCCTGTGGCAGATGAAGCAAG
>JAZLCS010000148.1:0-3297 GCA_045614385.1 Acutalibacteraceae bacterium
ATGCCGGCAGAGGCAGGGGAGTTCACAAAGCGCGCCTTCCACAACGGCAAGCTTGACCTTGCCGCCGCAGAAAGCGTTATGTCGCTCATCGGTGCGTCGGGCAAGCAGGCTGCCGCCGCCGCTCTCAACACTCTTGACGGCAACCTGGGCCGCGAAATCCGAAAATGCGCCGATGAAATAATCGGAATCTGCGCTTCTCTTGCGGCATGGGTTGATTATCCCGACGAGGATATTGAGGACACCGCCGCTTCGGACATGCTCCCGATTTTTGAAAAAACGCGCGCCGCCCTTGCGGATATCGTGCGCCGATATGACTGCGGCAGAGCCGTCACCGACGGAGTTGACGCCGTTATCGTCGGCAGACCCAACGTCGGCAAATCAACGCTGATGAACATGCTTTCGGGCTTTGAACGCTCGATTGTTACCGACATTGCGGGCACCACACGCGACGTTGTTGAAGAAAAAATCGTTCTCGGCGAAATAATTATGCGCGTTGCGGACACTGCGGGCATCCGCGAAACGGAAAACGTTGTTGGAAACATCGGTGTCAATCTTGCAAAGCGCAGGCTCGAACGCGCCGAGCTTGTTCTTGCCGTTTTTGACGGCAGCGAAGCCCTGACGGCTGATGACCGCGATATCATGGAGCAGTGCAGCGGCAAACGCGCAATTGCTCTTCTCAATAAATCCGACCTGCCCGCCGCGGCAGATAAAAAAACAATCGAAGAAGCTTTTGCGTTCACCGTTGAACTTTCCGCTTCAACAGGTGAGGGGAGAGACGAGCTTGAAAAGGCGGTTCGCACAATTTTCAGAACCAACGAGTTTGACCCGAATTCCGCGTGCCTTACCAGCGAAAGACAAAGGCAGTGCTGCGTTAACGCATTGAACAGCCTTGACGAAGCAATCGCCGCAATCAACATAGGCGTTACTCTTGACGCGGTCAACGTCTGTGCCGACTGCGCAATCAACGCTCTGCTTGAGCTGACGGGCGACAGGGCAACCTCCGCCGTCGTTGATGAGGTATTTTCACGTTTTTGCGTGGGTAAGTAATCAATTCACAATGCGTAATTAATTTTGTTTGATTATGCTGTGTTATAATTCCGAATTCGAATAATAACGCGTAATTTTAATTCTTATTCGGCACTAAAACAGCGATTTTCGATTACAGCCAATGGAAATTTTTGAAACGATGCATTACTAAATACGTTTCACGCAATCGTCTGTAAACGAAAGGTTTATTTTTCCGATTTCACAATTTTTCTCACTCTCTCCGCAGAAGAATCCCCCCCTCCTTGAAATCATTTCACGATTTAAATCAATAAACTGTACTATGTTGATGAAACAGTAATTTAAAATAATTCCGAATTACGCATTCCGAATTTCGAATTGAAACGTGGTGTTACTATGGAATACATTTCTGAAAATTATGACGTTGCCGTTATCGGCGCAGGGCACGCAGGAATCGAAGCGGGTCTTGCCTCGGCGCGCCTCGGCTGCAAAACCGCCGTTTTCACAATCAATCTTGACTGGGTCGGCAACATGCCCTGCAACCCCTCAATCGGCGGCACATCAAAAGGTCACCTTGTTCGCGAAATCGATGCCCTTGGCGGCGAAATGGGCGTTGCGGCAGATCGCAACACTTTGCAAAGCCGCATGCTCAACCTCGGCAAAGGACCTGCCGTTCACAGCCTGCGCGCGCAGATTGACCGCCGCGGTTATTGCGACTATATGAAATTTGTGCTTGAAAAGCAGGAAAATCTGTTTTTGCGTCAGGCGGAAATCATTGACATAAAGCGCGACGGTGATGAATGGCTGCTGAAAACCCGCCTTGAAGCAATTCACAGAGCGAAAGCCGTTATCATCGCAACGGGCACCTTCCTTGCGGGCAAAATCTTCATCGGCGATATTTCATATGAAAGCGGTCCCGACGGAATGTTCCCTGCGGTTGAGCTTGCAAAGTCGCTTAAGGAACTGGGAGTTATGACCCGCCGCTTCAAAACGGGAACTCCTCCGCGCATCAATCGCAGAAGCGTTGACATCAAAAACCTTGAGCCGCAATACGGCGACGAAAAAATTGTTCCGTTTTCATTTAATAACGATACAGAAATCCGCAACACCGAGCCTTGCTACATAACATACACAGGCGAAGAAACCAAGAAAACCATTCTCGATAATCTTCACCGTTCGCCGCTCTATTCGGGCAAAATCGACGGCGTAGGCCCGCGTTACTGCCCAAGCATTGAGGATAAAATTGTGCGTTTCTCCGAAAAAGAGCGTCATCAGATATTCGTTGAACCCTGCGGCGGCAACACGGACGAAATGTATTTGCAGGGTCTTTCATCATCGCTGCCCGAGGATGTTCAGCTCAAAATCGTTCACAGCATACCCGGGCTTGAAAAAGCTGAGTTTCTGCGCACGGCATATGCAATCGAATATGACTGCGTTAACCCTCTTTCACTGCGTCAGACTCTTGAATTCAAGGATTTTGAGGGGCTTTACGGCGCAGGTCAGTTCAACGGCTCAAGCGGATATGAAGAAGCCGCCGCGCAGGGACTTGTTGCAGGCATGAATGCCGCGCTCAAAATTCAGGGCAAAGAACCCGTAATTCTTGACCGCACAAACTCTTATATCGGCACTCTGATTGACGACCTTGTGACCAAAGGCTGCTCCGACCCTTACAGAATGATGACCTCGCGCTCCGAATACCGCCTTGTTCTGCGCCAGGATAATGCGGACCGCCGCCTGACCGAAATCGGCTACAAGGCAGGGCTTATATCCGAAGAAAGATATAACAAATTCCTGGAAAAGCTTGGTTTGATAGCCAAGGAACGCGAAAGAATTGAAAACCTTTCAATCCCCAAAACTCCCGAGCTTGACGAAATGCTTGTTTCACGTGAAACATCCGCTATGGAAAAGGGCTGTAAAATGATTGAGCTTCTGCGCAGACCGCAGATTAATTATGAGTCGCTTGCCCCGTTTGACAAAACAAGACCCGACCTGCCATTCGAGATTTTTGAGCAGGTTGAGATAGATATAAAGTATGAGGGCTATATAAAACGCCAGCAGATGCAGATAAATGAGCTGAGAAGGCTCGAAGTCAGGCGTCTGCCTGCTGACCTTAATTATAACGATATAACGGGTCTTCGCCTTGAAGCGATTGAAAAGCTCAGCAAAATACGCCCCGAAACCGTTGGCCAGGCTTCGAGAATCTCGGGCGTTTCCCCCGCCGATATTTCGGTTTTACTTATTTACCTTGAGAGGAACGGTATAAATGCTGTATAATCCGTCACTTTTGCTTGA
>JAZLCS010000149.1:0-9680 GCA_045614385.1 Acutalibacteraceae bacterium
AATACAATGAAAAAACCCGTTGCGCTTGAAGAAATCAAAGCGGATGCAGGCATTGACATCGGCACAACACTTATCGGAATGCATCTTAAGAGGGTTGCTGTTCCCCTTCGCCTTGAAAACAACATCATCGGCGAAGCAAAGCTTTCTGCCGCAAGAACAAGACCGAAATATATCGGCGGCGAAAGAGCAAAATACGAATAAAAAAATGCAGCATAACCGCTTGAGTTATGCTGCATTTTTTATACTGTCAAGTTATCAAGAACAGCAATCGCATCGGCATATTCCCTGTCCGAATTAAAACGCGGTATTTTCTTGAGAAGCGAGCCGTAAAATCTTTGCTCGGTTTCTTCTTCCTTAATCTGCTGTTCTTTTTGATATTCAATATATTTCTGCTTCAACACAAACAGGAACTCTTCTTTAGAGTAAATTCTAAAGCGTTCCGCACCAAGCTCCGCACCGAGGCTTTCAAGCTGTTCCAGTGTGTCTGCGCCGAATTCTCTGACCATTTCTCTGAAAACATGCGTATCAAAATAAAACTGTCTGCCCGAAAGATAGCCGAATGCCTTTCTTGTGTCGAGATAACCCATATTAATGCGCTTTTGCAACATATCCTCGCTGAAATCGAAAGCTGCGCCCAAATCCTCAATATCATAAGGTCTGATATAGACGAACTCCATGCAGGTCATATCCGCTTTGTGGCCGAAGCCCTTCATGGACGAGATATCAACAACAACCATTCGGTTATAGCCGTTTTTATGCAGCATGCCTATCGGCGCATTGTCATAAACGCCGCCGTCAAGGTATATTTCTCCCTCGGGTCCGATTTTGCTGACACCCGGCACCTTTGATGAAGCCAGAAGATAATCAAGCAACTGACCCTCGGGAATATCCTCAATAAACATTTCAAGCGGAGTGAATTCAGAAAGCTGAAAAGTTACCATTCCGAATCTCGCTTTGGATTCCCTGACCTTCTTTTCATCAATAAAACGCCCGATAAGCTCCTTTGTGGGTGATGCATCAATGCCGCCGTTTTTTATTATCTCTTTTAATAGCGCAGGAAAATTCTTGTAGCTGAAAAGATTTTCAGGGTCTCGGAGTTCTTCGGTTATATTTACGCCTTTATCAACAGATGCCTCTTTCCAAAGCTCCAATGCGCTGTCGTAGCATTCAGACGCAATCAACGCGCCGTTAATCGAACCGATTGAAACACCCGCAACAGCTGAAAATTTAATATTTAACTCACGCATAGCTTGCCATGCGCCAAGCTGATAGGCTCCTTTCGCTCCGCCGCCCGCGAGAACGAGACTGTATTCCCTCACTTAAACCATCTCCGTATATTTCATACTTTTATTCTATCATATTTAGTCACGTTTGCAACACACAAAAGAAAAAAATCTGTTGACAATGCAAATTTACCGTTATATCATTTAAAATATGATTTACCGCAAACAGCCATAATCAAAAGAAAGGAATTTTCTATGATTCTTCCCAACTGTGTTAAAGAAAGAATGGACAAATACTGCAAAGTCATCGAAAAAAGCAGCCCTAAACTGGCTCAGCTATACAGAAACTGTTACCCCAACACGCTTGAAACCGCAACCGAATTCACAGATGACGGCTCCGTTTTTGTTTTGACAGGTGATATCCCTGCCATGTGGCTGAGAGATTCAACTGCCGAGGTTTCTCACTATATTCCCCTTGCAACAAATAATGAGGATATCCGCAGCATAATCAAGGGCGTTATCAAAAGGCAGAGAATGTATATCGAAATCGAGCCATATGCCAACGCATACAAAAAAGAACCAAATGACCACAGAGAGTTTGACGATTATCCTGAAAACCATCCCATCGTGTGGGAAAGAAAATATGAAATCGACTCCCTCTGCTATCCTATAAGACTCGCCTATCTTTATTGGAAAGCTACGGGAGATACGAGCGTGCTCGGCGATGACTTTTTGGAGAGCACAAAAACAACAGTCAACCTCTGGCGCACGGAACAGCATCATTTCGAAAATTCCACATACCGTTTTTCAAGAAACAACTGCCCCGAGCAGGATACTCTTCACAACAACGGAATGGGTAACCCTGTTGAATATACGGGCATGACATGGTCGGGCTTCCGCCCGAGTGACGACGCCTGCCGATACGGATATTTGGTTGCTTCAAATATGTTTGCAGTTGTTGTTTTGGGATATCTCACAGAAATGCTTGAAGCATCATATCCCGAAGAATCGGCATTGATTGCAGATTGCAAATCTCTAAAAGAAGAAATAAGCAGCGGCATTGCAAATCACGCCGTTATCGAAACGGAAAAGCACGGCAAAATATATGCTTGTGAAGTCAACGGAAAGGGCGATTATTTTCTTTTTGATGATGCAAACGTTCCTAGCCTTCTTTCCGCTCCTTATATAGGCTTCTGCTCTTGCGAGGATGAAATATACCGAAACACAAGAAAATTCATTCTCAGCAAGGATAACCCTTATTATTATGAAGGAAAATACGCAAAGGGAGTCGGCAGCCCGCATACTCCCGAAGGATATATCTGGCATATCGCGCTTTCAATGCAAGGTTTAACGAGCAATGACCCAAAAGAAATCCGCGAAATTCTTCATATGCTCGAAACAACCGATGCCGACACAGGATATATGCATGAAGGCTTTGATGCCAATGACCCTGCAAAATTTACACGCAGTTGGTTCAGCTGGTCCTGCGCCTTATTTGCCGAGCTGGTTGAAAAGGCAGTTGACGAAAACATAATTTAACAAAAACATCGGCAGAGTAACTTCAAACAGTTATTCTGCCGATATTCTTATCTAAAATAGAATCGCTGATTCCGCTCACATTTGTCAATTCTTCAACAGTGCGGAATTTCCCGTTCTTCTCTCTGTATTCAATTATAGCCTGCGCCTTTTTCTCCCCCACAAGCTCAAGATCACACAACTCGCCCACATCCGCCGTGTTGATGTTTACAATTTTTTCGGCATTCACATGACTTTCTGCTTGCTGAGTTGTTTTCGCAACAATCGGCTTCGCTTCAACAGAATTATATTTCGGCGAATCAAAAACCGAATAAAGCATAACCGAAATCGTTATGGCAAGAGCTAACGCTATCAACAAAAGCTCGGATTTTTTCTCCTTAACATCCATAAATCTGCACCTCTGCGGTACATTTTACACCAAAACTGCTCCTTTGACAAGAAAAATATACCCTATGCAGATTTTCGTTCAAAAACTTTTTAAAAATTCAAAATTATCCTTGACATTTTGATTTTCTGTGATATAATAGCATTCGTTGAGTACACATGAGGCACTCAAAATTGAATATCCGGGTGTGGCGCAGTTGGGAGCGCGCTTGACTGGGGGTCAAGAGGCCGTGAGTTCAAGTCTCGCCACTCGGACCATATTTAAAGAAACCGTTTAAACTTAAGGGTTTAAACGGTTTTTTCTTTTGTTTATCGACACGCTTGATTTTTTACGAAAAATCACGAATCAGGAGTGTTGAAAAAATGGCAAAAATTACGACGAAAGTCTCGGTCAGCATGAGAGAAACCTTTGATGATTTCCTTCTCTTTATCTGTTCCCCAATGAAACAGGCAGCCAATTATCAGAAAACGGTTTGCGTTGCACCATTTCAAAGTATAACAAACGCCGAGGTGTCCAAAAGACAAGCATCCATTTATTCAGGCATACGTTCGCCAAAAAGTATTTGGTTGACTGCGGCGGCAATGCTTTTACTTTGCAAAGGTTATTGGGACATTCAACTCTCGATATGACAAAACATTATTGTGCTATATTTGATAAGGATATAACAAAGAATGTATTTAAACCTTTATCTCCAAACACTCGCTTGTATTACCCCATACATCCTCGGCACAAACCTTTACGGTAAAGTTTTTGCTCAATGTCGTAAAACCGTCAAACGTTATGCTTTCGGGCTTATCTGAGAAGAAATACTGAGAAAACGCCCAATCTTCATGGACTGTTTTACCCTTTTCATTAATAACAAATATTCTGTAAAGGAAGACCTCGTTATCCTCGCCGACAGTTGCCTGAGGCACGGTAATATAATGCTTAAGCCCTTTTTTCTCATGTTGAAGAGCCGTGCCTTCGGGGAAAACGGGAGCGGTTGCGTCTTCTTTTCTTGCATCAAATGAGTATTTAATCTTGTTTTGTTCGGCGATATTATCGATGAGGAACTCCCTCATAATCTTTCCCTCATCCACATCAAGCACCTTAACCAAAACTCTGTTATCTTTATCAACCTCAACAATAAGAGCCTGCGACATTCTTTCTTTGCCCTCGGGGAACTGTCCGTTCTTGCCGTCTACAGCAAGCTCAAAATAAGCAAGACCGCCATCATTTATGGCTGTAAAGGCTCCCTGCCATACTGCTCTGGGGTCATTTGCGGGGAAATGAGAATGCCCTGAAATATGTACCACCTGAGGATATTTCATAAGCACATCCGTGAAAACATCCAGACCCCAGCCGTCAGTTTCACTGCTTCCGTAAACTGTGTCTTTTACATGCTCGTGCTGAAAAACAAAAACAGGCTTTTCCGGGTCAGCTTCAACTGCGGCGGCAATATTTTCGTCAAGCCATTTAACCTGTTGCTCAGTGTAATGCTTAAGTGTTTCGGAACGGGAAATACCGATAAAATGAAAACCGCCGATTATTCTGTGGAAATCAGTTTCCTGACCCGTGATTTCGGTAAACAACTTAAGGCTGTTATTCATAAGCATATAACTGTCGTGAGATTTTGCAACTACCGCCAAGCACTCCGTATCTTCACGGATTTCATTGCTAACTATTCCGTTAAAGGCAAAAAACGACCCCAGCATACCGTTATCGGTGAGGTCACCTGAAATCACCACCGCATCCAAATTCTTATAATCCTCATCGGCTTCACTTACGGCGTAAGCGGTTTTAATCATGGCAGAAAGTCTTTTGCTGCCAGTATCACCGAGAGTTTGTATATGAGTATCACTTGAAACCGCAAATCGCATAACCGGAACGAAGTCATCCTGCTTTATTTCAGGAACAGGTGCTACAAATGACGGTGTTATAAGCGACGCCAAAAAAGTAAATATCGCCGCAAAGATACTAATTAATTTTGAAACCATGCTCATTTCTGATTCTCCTTTGCTTGTGATATATCAAATTCAAGCTTGTCATGTTGATTACATCATATCACGCGCTTTTTTTACTGTCAACTTAAGTTCATCGGAATAATGCTATTGCTATTGTTTTGATATGACAGCAAATTCTGTAAAGCACCGAGAAAAGCCGAAACACTGTTTATCAATTCGGGAGATAATAAGCTTTTCCTTGATTTCAAAAAAGCAGAAAGAAAAACATTGAATTAACACTCAAAAAATCTCTTTCACCGCAAAGAACCGCTTGTTTTTATAAAAAGCACAAACCGCTGAAATCATTGATAAATAATGATTTCAGCGGTTCTTTTTTGCTCTTTTGTCAAAAGTCATCAATACAGTCTTACGGCATATACGCGTTCAGAATCTCTTTTATATCTTGCTCATAAAAATTACTTCCGAGAATATCGCCGTTTGCGCAAAAGCAAATTGCACGAATATCCGTCGGGTCTTCATCATATGGATTTTTGATTTTTTGACTTAAATCAAAATATTCACTCAAATATTTCAATGCGTTACCGCTCGGAAATACCACATTACCTTCGCTTGTTTCGATTCCCATTCGATTGAATACAGCGAGAATTTCTCTTGTTTTGCCGTTATACGGATTATCCGCTTCGGGGCTTACAAGCCATGCAGGCTGAACTTTAAAACCGATATCTGCCGTATTGACTGCTTTTGCAAATTCAATCACATATTCAAGCGGTATTGTTTCCTGATGAAAAGCATCGACCGAAAGCAGAATCTCATTAACTCCGCTTTCAATTATTTCTCTTGCAACTCCCGTTATTTTATCGGAATCCTTGCTGAAAAAACCGTTTGTTATGAGCTGCCTTTCGGGAATATTCATTTCTCTCGCGGCTTTGTGAATTTCGCAAACGGTTTCCGGGCAGAGCAAAGGCTCCCCGCCGAAGGTCATAACAGATTTGATGTTATATTCTTCTGCGATTTTGCGTACAGCATCAGCAGCCAAAACTTTATCGATTTTTTCCAAGCTTTTATGCTCACCCTGAGAGCAGTGTTTGCATTTTCCGGTGCAAGACATTGTGACAACAAATTCTACGCGGTTAAGATTCTTTAAATGTTTGTTCATCTTTATATCCTTTTCATCAGTTTAAGATATTCTCCGTTTTCGTCTGAACCATCAAACAACACCTCGGTAAATCCGTGTTTTTCATACAAATGCCAAGCACTCGCATTATCCTTATCAACACCTATCGTCATTTCTGAAAAGCCCAATTCTTTTGCCTTGCTGACAAGAAATCGCAGAATTTCACTGCCAATACCACGATTTCTGTATTCCTTTCTAACAATCATTCTTGAAACATAAACCCTTTGATTAGGTACCGTGTAATCGGAATCACCCGTGTCTAAAACCAAAGCACCCTCGCCTATAAATTCACCGTTGATTTTGTAAACATAAACAAGGCGGTTGCCTGACTTGATTTCATCAAGCCATCGGGCGGCAAGCGGTTGAGCTTTCATATTCCAGATGTTTGAACATTTGTGATAGTCTTCAGACGACAGACGTTCAATTGTAATTTGTTTCTCGGTGATATTTTTCATAAATTCATCAACCTGCCGTTGTGATTTCAGCACAACGGTTTTATTTTTATACCTCTCCGCAATTTCGATATAGCTCCGATTTCTTTCTTTGCTTCTGCAGCCAAACAGCGTGAACTTCACAAACCACCAATTCAAATCGTTTTTGTAGCCATTTTCCCTGCGTGATTTTGTTCTTTTCAGTGCACGGTAAAAACAGGTCAATCGAGGAAGCAAAAGCAAGACTATCAAATCAGCTTTCTCAAGCCGTTCATTAAAATACAGATAGTCATAATAGCCGTCGATTATCCATTCTTCGTTTGCCATAAACTGATAGACCTGCGGCAATATAACCGAATTGTCAATGGGCTTCCATTCTTTATCCCATTTTATTTCATCAAGATGAAGAACGGGGATATTTTTTCTTTTGGATATGTAATCGGACAAATATGTTTTGCCGCTGCCGGCATAGCCGAGAATTGCAATTTTCATTTTAAACTCCATTTGAGAGCAGTTCAAAAACTGCCGTATCATGTTTTTTCATATCAAGCATTATTTCTTGCGTTTCACGCTCGGTAAAATCTGTGCCGAGAAGCGGTTTTACCGTATATATTGAAGGCAATGTTATTTTGATTTTGCTTTCAGCCACAGAATGAATACCAAGAAATCCTTCGGAGCACCAAATAACATTCCCATCGGAATTGAAACAATGAATCCCTGACGAAACAAGAAAATCACGAAGCTCTGTTTCACTGTAATAACATTTTTCAACACTCGTCTGAATATACGGAATTTTGTTTTTTTTACATAAATCAACTGCCTCTTTCCCCTTTTTTGAGGATAAGGGAGCGGTAAATATTGCCGCGCGATATTTATGAATCACCTTTTGAGCATCCTCAACCATACACAAATCGAAAGGGATGCCCGTGTTTCCCATATTAATTCTTGTTATGTTAACAGAATGACAAAGATGGCTGCCTCTCGGATTATTCAGATATGCTTTTTCATCGATAAACATAACCGTTCGGGCCGTAGGATAAAAAGACGGATTTTTGTTTTCAGCCGCTTGTGCAATATTACGCATTTTTTCAATTTCTGACATAATGTGTTCGTTATGATACCACCCGCCCCACATATCAAACCACCATATTCCCGAAGAATTGGTCAGCTGATGGACAAATGCTTTGCGGATTGCAGAAAGAGAAAGCTCCTGCGTTGCTGGGCCACACCATACGGTTTTATTGCCTTTCTCATCCTCAAGTGTATAAATATCATCAGGATATTTGCCCGGTCTCGAGTCCTGCATTTTTCGGGTAAGGCAGGTTCTGATATCACATTCAACAAAATAAAGCTTACCGTGTAATTTTACGGATTCCGAAGGGAGCATATCACCCCAATCGATTCCGAGACTTCTGCCGTTATCATAACCGCAAGGCGAAGAAAAGAAATCAATATATGGCGAATCTATAATAAATCTCAAGCCGTGCAAGCCGAGAAGAGGATCGTTGACAAAAGCACTGTAGCCGTAGAATACGCCGACAATCTGCTCGTTATTTATAAATTCCTTGAGTTTTTTTGAAAAGAACTCAACCGTTTTTGCTGCATATTCACAGCAAAACTCACCGTAAAATCTGACAACCGATTTATATTCTTCGTTGGTAAAATCTTCTCTCGAAAGATACGGAACGTCGTTTTCACCATGTTTCTCTTTCATCCACAAACGAAATTTTTCAAAACCCATGTCAGAAAAAGAGCCGAACATATCATGATGCATCCATTCCTGAGTTGTGCCGCCGCAAACCTGATAACCGGCAATGCTTTCGGAATAGTCTTCTGAGCGGATATGGGAAACAAGTTTTCTCAGAAGTTCCGCACCGTCACGCCAAAACAAATCAGAATAAAGCGACTCTCTTTTGCCTTTTGGCGTGTCAACTGTTTCATACGGATTATCTTCAATCCACTTTCGCGGCATCGCAATGTTGATTCTCGGAAAAATCATTGCATGCGGGCACTTTGAAATAATTCCACGCACCTTATTATCAAAATCGGCATAATCGGGAATGTCACCTTCAAAAACCCCTGTTTCAAACGGAGTAAAGCCCGTAACATTGTTTATCGGTAAATCCGTAAAAGAAACATTAACAAAAAACATTTTATATCCGCTTTTTATAAAATCGGCATGCTCTGAGCGTTCTTCAAAATATGTTGTGTATGCAAGCGGGGCATGCAGCTTACCGTCAACGTCAATATAAGGCTTGTTATTCTTAAATTTCACATAACTTTTCACTAAAAAAACCTGCCTTGTTTCAAATAATCATCAGCTTCTTTTCTCGTTTTGAACACAAAAACATTTCTGTTATCCTTGTATTTGTCTATAAGCTCATATATTCTCGGTAAATGTTTTTCTGCAAAATCTTTGATAAAGCTCTCAAATTCAGGGTCTAATTCTTTTTCTATCCACGGCAAGTCATAACGGCCCTTACCAAGTCGTTCGGTTGCGCCGTTCAAACATACCTCCGTCGGCAAATCGAAGAGAAAAACTGTATCACACTCTTTGAGACGCATTTCAACAGTTCTGTTATAATTGCCATCAATTACCCACTGGGGAGTTGCAAATATTTCTGATATTCTTTGATCAAATTCTTCTCTTGAAATATGAGTTTTGTCAGGCTTGTGCCAAACAGCATCCAAATAATACAATGGCAATCCGGTGCATTTATTCAATTTTTCCGCAAATGTTGTTTTTCCGCTTCCGGGACAACCTATTACAATAACTTTTTTCACTGTTTTTTCTCCTGTAGAGTGAAAAGATTCGAACTAAACACGCCGCAAAGGTCGGATTTCCGACCCATCGAAGTGCTTTTTTCTTCGCCATACGACAGTATGCCATCAGAAAAGAAACACTCCGCTGAATCAAAACTGCGACCTTTTCGGTGCTTCGCAGTTTTGAAAGAGCAGATTTTTGTCACAGCAAGGCAAAAATCTGCA
>JAZLCS010000150.1:0-20007 GCA_045614385.1 Acutalibacteraceae bacterium
GTTATCCGCGTCACCGATGTTCAGACTCAGAATGTGACGGGTGAAAGTGAGTTTGTGACCGTTACTTTCAAGGCGCAGGCGCTCAACTCCGATTTGCGCGGCAAAACTCTCGATGTTGTGCAGGAAATTGACAAATCCTATGCGTTCAGCCCCCGTCAGGTTAAAGAAAATGATAAAATTCTTGTTGACAGCTACACACAAAACGGTCAGCGAGTGTTTTATTTCGGCGATTTCATACGAATAACGCCTCTTCTGTGGCTGCTTGCCGTTTTCTGTGTTCTTATTATAATTTTTTCGAAAATGCAAGGCTTGAAAACCGTTATATCGCTGGGCTTTACCTGCCTTTCGGTTTTTTGCGTGCTTATCCCCGCAATTCTCAACGGGCATAACATTTATCTTTGGTCAATTCTTGTCTGTGTTTTTATAACTGTTATGACGCTTTGTATAATAAGCGGTTTCAGCGTTAAATCGCTCTGCGCGGGCATCGGTTGTGTGTGCGGTGTTATGTGTGCAGGTCTTATAACGCTTATGATGGATAAATTCCTCAACATGACAGGTCTGGTCGAAGAAGAATCAATCTATCTTGTTCAGCTTTATCCCGAAAATCCTATTAATTTAAAAGCTATTATATTTGCGATGATTATAGTCGGTGCAGTCGGTGCTGTTATGGACGTTTCGATGTCCATCTCCTCATCTCTTTATGAATTGCGCCTTAAATCGCCCGATATCCGCCCAAAGGAGCTAATGAAATCAGGTTTTACCATCGGCAGGGATATGATGGGCACAATGGCAAACACCCTTGTTCTTGCTTATATCGGCAGCTCGCTGACAAGCGTTTTGCTGCTCATTGCTTATAACGCAAGAATTGAGCAGGTTATCAACCGCGAACTGATAGTTTCCGAGATTTTGCAGGCTCTTGCAGGCAGTATGGGTATGCTTTTAACCTTGCCGCTGACGAGTGCGATTTGTTCGGTAATATATTACAAAAAATCCTCAAAGGAGGAGGTTTAATGCCTCTCGTAAAAATGTCACCGCTTCTTCAAAAGGCGAGGGAAGGCGGTTATGCCGTAGGCAGCTTCAGCATTGCAAACATGGAAATGGTTCTCGGTGTGCTGAAAGCGGTTGAAGAAACAAAAAGTCCCGCAATTCTACAGATAGCCGAGGTCAGGCTCAATCATTCGCCGCTTGAGCTTATCGGCCCTCTCATGGTAGCGGCGGCAAAAAACAGCAGTGTACCGGTTGCCGTTCATTTTGACCACGGCAAAACAACCGAAAAAATAAAGCAGGCTCTTGATATCGGTTTCACAAGCGTTATGCTTGACGGCTCGCATCTTCCGTTTGAAGAAAACGCAAGAATAACCGCAGAAACAAAGAAACTTGCGGCGCGGTATGATGCGGATTGTGAAGGCGAAATCGGCTGTGTCGGCGGCAGTGAGGACGGCAGTGAGGATATTGCAATTAATTGCACTTCTCCCGTTCAGGCTCTTGAGTTTTATGAAAAAACAGGTGTTGCTGCTCTTGCCGTTGCAATCGGTAATGCTCACGGCAACTATAAGCAAGCTCCGAAACTTCGCTTTGATATTCTTGAAGAAACCGCAAAGCTTGTGAAAGTACCCCTTGTTCTTCACGGCGGCACGGGTATTCTCCCCGAGGACTTCAAAAAATGCATCAATCACGGAATCAATAAAATAAATATAGCAACCGCAACCTTTGATTCTGTTGAGCAGAGCGCAAGAGAAGCATATGCAAGCAAAAGCATAAAAGGCTATTATGATTTGCAGACTGCAGAGGTTAACGGCGCATATAAAAATGCAATGAAGCATATAGAAATATTCGGATGTTCAGGAAAAGCATAAGAAAGGACAGAGTAAAATGAGCTATATTAATTTTGACAAAACAAAGGCACTCGATGTAATCCCAATCGGCAGAATTGCCATCGACTTCAACCCCACTGATATGAACATGCCTCTTTCAGAGAGCAGTAATTTCAATAAGTATGTAGGCGGTTCACCCGCGAATATCGCAGTCGGTCTTGCGAGACTCGGCGCAAAGTGCGGCTTTATCGCAAGAGTTTCCGATGATCAGTTCGGCGACTATGTTGAAAATTATTTCAAAAACGACGGCATTGATGTTTCCCACGTTTTCAGATGCGAAAACGGCGAAAACCTTGGCCTCACATTTACCGAAATCCTCAGCCCCACCCAGAGCAGTATTCTTATGTACCGCGAAGGTGTTGCAGATCTTCAGGTTTGTGTTGACGATGTTGACGAAGAATATATCAGGAGTGCAAAAGCTGTTGTTATTTCGGGTACGGCACTTTGCGCAAGCCCGTCAAGAGAAGCGGCTCTCAAAACTCTTTTCCTTGCAAAGAAAAACGGCGTGGTTGTTATTTTTGATATTGACTACAGAAGCTACACATGGAAGAATAAAGATGAAATTTCTCTTTATTATTCAATCGCTGCAAAGAACAGCGACATCATTCTCGGTTCAAGAGAAGAATTTGACCTCACAGAAGCCGTTGAAGGCGTTTGTGCAAGCGACGAAGAATCTGCAGCTCGCTGGTTCTCTTACGGCAACAAAATCGTAATCATCAAGCACGGCAAGGAAGGTTCTGTTGCTTATCTCGATGATGGCTCGGCATATAAAGTAAAGCCCTTCCCCGTAAAGATGCTCAAGGGCTTCGGCGGCGGCGACGGCTATGCTTCCGCTTTTATTTATTCACTTCTCAACGGCAAGAGTGTTCCCGATGCACTTGAATTTGCAACGGCATCCGCATCAATGCTTGTTTCGGCTCACAGTTGTTCTGCGGCCATGCCCTCGGCTCAAGCCGTTCAGGAATTTATCGATAAAACCAAACCCACCTCAGGTGAGGTTATCGAGAAGATTAAATGATTTCAGCGTTCCTGCCTTCCCCTTGAGGGGAAGGGGGACCGCTTGCGGTGGATGAGGTGTAATTAATGTTTGTTGCTGACCCAATCACCTCATCAGTCACTCCGTGACAGCTTCTCCTCAAGGAGAAGCCTGAACACATAATATATCCGCCCGTGGCGCAGTTGGATAACGCAGCAGATTCCGATTCTGAAGAACGGGGGTTCGAATCCCTTCGGGCGGGCCAAGCAAAGCAATCTCCGCAACTTGGAGATTGCCTTGCTTATTTCGGCGCGAGGGATTTGAAGGACGAGCGGCACAGAGCAACAGTCCGGTGGACTGTTGTGACCGCGAGCGACCAAGCCGCCGCAGCGGCGCGAATCGAATCCCTTCGGGCGGGCCAAGCAGTGCCTCTTTCAGAGGCTAAAAGAAGAAAGAATAGAGAATAGATATGAAATAATAAAATATGTGCTGTGGCGCTGTTTGTATTATTCTTTATTCAATATTCTTTCTTTTTATTCTTTTGAGGTGAAAAATGAAAAACAAATCAACCATAGTCTTTACCGGCGACATCGGTTTTGACAGATATATGTACGGCAAGTGGAATGATGAGGAGCTTATTTCCGATGAAATTCTTGATTTCCTTCATTCTGCCGACCATGTTGTTGCGAATGTTGAAGGTCCCGTTGCACCTGTTGAACAGAACACAACCAAAGACGGCGTTCAGCAGCTTTTGCATACCATCGACCCCGAAGCCGTAAAGGTTCTCAATAAAATGAACGCCGACATCTGGAATATCTGCAATAATCATATCATGGATGCAGGTGAATACGGCATAAGAGAAACCCTTGAAATCGCAAAGAAAAATAATGTCCGTACGATTGGTGCCGGAATGGATATCAACGAAGCGAGAAAGCCCGTTATCTTTAACGAAGCAGGCGGTATCGGTATGTTCGGCGTCGGTTATCAGCGTGCGTGCCGCAAGGCAGATGAAAACAAGGCGGGCTGTTACAGCTGGAGCGACCTTGATGAAATTCAGAACACAATCAACGAAATCAAAAAGACCTGCCGTTGGTGCGTGGTTGTTGCGCACGCAGGCGAGGAATTCACTCCGCTTCCGTCACCCTATACAAGAGAACGGTGCCATAAATATCTTGAAATGGGTGCGGATATTGTTGTGATGCATCATCCCCATGTGCCGATGAATTACGAAACGGTAGGGGATAAGATTATTTTTTATTCACTCGGCAACTTTATTTTTGACACGGATTATCAGCGTTCGCAGTATAATACGGAGCTTGGTCTGATAGTTAAAATCAATTTCACCGAAACCGAATTTTCATGGGAGCCGATGGGACTTGAAATTCTCCGCGGAGAGGAACACGTTGTAAAAGCAGACTTGCCGAGAATTTTTGTTGATGTGCAGGAGGAGGAATTCAATCTTCTTTCACCGCTTTCGGCAAAGATGCATATTGCCGCAACAAAGAGGCAGATGACATACCTCAACCCTGCACGCTTCAAGGATGCAACCGAAGAAGAGTGGGCGGAGCATTTTGCAGAACCGCTCAGAACGGGCAGAGTGCCGGGAGAAACGCTGGATTTCTTTATCCTTTGCCCTCTTGCAGAAAAGGCAGCAGAAGAGGCGTGGAAAAAGAGCAAACTTGAGAATGTTAAACAGTATATTTTAGAGCAAATGTAGTTGATATCGGCGGGAGTTTTCTCCCGCCGTGTTGTTTTTTGCATTAAATTTACCACTAAAAAGAATAAAAACAGTTACTAAGTTGTAACAATTTCCGAATTTGTGAAAAAGTGGTCTGTTTTGCTTGTAAATCAACGAAAAAAGCGTATAATTGGAGTTCGGCAAAAGCCAAATATTTGTTTATGGAGTAGTATTTATGAAAATATTTTACCCCAAGCTTTTTTCTTCGATTAAAGGCTACAGTGGCAAAAAATTTGCAAATGACCTGATTGCAGGTGTCATTGTTGCGATTATTGCCCTGCCGCTTTCTATTGCTTTTGCAATTGCTTCGGGGGTGTCACCCGAAAAAGGTATTTATACCGCAATTATAGCCGGTTTTGTTATTGCATTTCTTGGCGGAAGCAATGTCAACATTTCCGGCCCAACGGCGGCTTTTGCAACGATTGTTGCGGGCATTGTTGCTCAGTTCGGCACAAGCGGACTTGTTATTGCAACCATAATGGCGGGTATTATTCTTATCATTATGGGCATATTCAAGTTCGGTTCGCTGATAAAATACATACCGCACACAATAACAACCGGTTTCACTTCGGGCATTGCGCTGACAATTGTTATCGGTCAGGTCAAGGATTTTCTGGGTCTTACTTTCCCGGCGGACATGCCTACCGTTGAGACCGTTGAAAAGGTTGAAGCAATTGCAAAATCAGTTCAAACTTTCAATTGGCAGGCGCTTGTTGTGGGCGCTGTTGCTTTGGCAATTCTGATTGTATGGCCTAAAATCAGCAAAAAAATTCCCGGTTCGCTTATCGCTGTTGTGGTCGGTGTTGTTATGGTGAAAGCGCTTGGGCTTGAAGTTAACACAGTCGGAGACCTATATACCATTTCGCGAGATCTTCCGTCTTTTACTTTTCCTGAAATCAGTTTTGAAACGGTTAAACAACTTATCCCGAGTGCGTTCACAATTGCAATTCTTGCAGGTATTGAGTCCTTGCTTTCCTGTGTTGTTTCAGACGGGATGATTAACGATAAACACAATTCAAATACCGAGCTTATCGCCCAGGGTGTCGGTAACATATGCTCGGGTCTTTTCGGAGGCATACCCGCAACGGGTGCAATTGCAAGAACTGCAGCAAATGTAAAAAACGGCGGCAGAACCCCCGTTGCAGGTATTGTTCATGCACTGGTGCTTCTTCTTGTTCTCGTTGTTCTTATGCCTTATGCAGCCTGGATTCCCATGCCTGTTATCGCAGCGATTCTCTTTATGGTGGCATATAATATGTGCGAATGGAGACAGTTTGTTAAAATTTGTAAAACCGCACCGAAAAGCGATATAATTGTTCTGGTTGTAACGTTTGTTCTGACTGTTGTGTTTGACCTTGTGGTTGCAATTGCTGTCGGCATGGTTATCGCCGTTGTCCTCTTTATGAAGCGTATGGCAGATGTGGCACATATAAGGACATGGACTCAGGGCGGGGAGCATGCCCCCGACAGTGAGCGCCTTAAAGAAATCCCGGAACACACAATGGTTGTTGAATTTGAAGGACCGATGTTTTTTGCGTCTTCTGAAAAATTCAATTCAATAGCTTTTGAAGAGGGAATAAAGACTGTTATTCTTCGCATGAGAAACGTTCCGGCACTTGACTCAACGGCTATGCGTGCTCTTAATGAAATCTATCGAACCTGCAAGGCGGCAGGGCTTAATCTCATTCTTTCACATACCAATGAGCAGCCTCTTTCGGTTATGAAAAAGGCGGGATTTTATGACAAACTCGGAAAAGAAAATTTCCTGCCGAATATTGACGAAGCTCTCGCTTATGCCGAGAATGTAAATGAATAAACAAAGTAACGGTCTGTACACTTAAAGCGTACAGACCGTTGTTTTATTCGATATAATGCAAGTCGGTTCCGATATACCCAACTTCCTTGAAATCTTCAAAATTGTGACGGATGATAAAGTCGATATATGAAGCAACCATATGTGCCGTGAGAACATATCCCATAGGATTCAGATGTCCGCCCAAATAGAATTTTTTGCGGAAATCTTCGTTGTATTCAGGTCCGTATTTATAAAAATCGAGCACATAGGTGTTATCAAAATAATCAGCAAGCGCGAAAAGAGCTTCTCTGTGTGCCTCGGTTTTTTCGCGTATTCTGTGATTGCCGCTTTCGTTCATCATGGTCATGAGAAAGAACTTTGCTCTCGGCTGAATTTTTTTGATTCGTTGAATAATCTGCGCGTAATATCCCGTAAAGGTTTTGGCGTTTTGAGTGTAGTCTTCCTTAATGCCATCAACAGAGCCTATTTCCTGATTTTGGTTTTGTATGTCATTAACACCGAGAGCAATTATATAGCATTGGCAGGCATATTCAGGGTTCCAGAAACGCATTGAATCCGCAAAGCTTTCGCAGTATTCGCTCGCGGTCATTCCGCCTCTTGAAAAATTGAAGCACTTACTGCCGCACATTCTGGCAAGATTCTGCCCCCAGGAATATTCGAAAAAGTCGTGATATCCCTTGTTTCCGTTTGAATCACGGCTTTCAAATTCGCCCGAAGAAAGGCTGTCGCCGATAACGCCGATTTTGCGAAAAATCGCAGTGTAGCCGCCGTTGTTAACAAGCGTTTCAAGCGGTGTTTCGTCTTTTGAGGATAACATTTGATTTATATTCATGCAAAAGCCTCCTTTTTAGAAATTTTATCATGAGATTTGTCAAATATCAATAGATCTTTGACTTTTTAGTTGCTTGATGCAAAAATAATGTAATTTATACTTGTAAATTTTTTGTTAATGTGAGATAATATAACATCTATATTATACTCTGATAGTAATAGGAGGGCTTCTTTATGAGTGAAAAAAGGAGCAGTTTTACCGGTAAAATCGGTTTCGTTCTTGCTGCAGCAGGCTCAGCTGTAGGTCTGGGCAACATCTGGCGCTTCCCATATCTGGCGGCAAAATACGGCGGAGGCATTTTTTTGCTTGTTTATCTGATACTTGCCGTTACTTTCGGCTTTGCACTTATGTGCGCTGAAATTGCTATAGGCAGAAAAACAGGTCAGAGTGCAATCAATGCATACGGTGCCTTGAGCAAAAAGTATTCCTTCATCGGTGTTATCGCGTCTGTTATTCCCGCGATAATCCTGCCGTATTATTCCGTAATCGGCGGTTGGGTCACAAAGTATCTTTGGGTTTTTGCAACCGGTGGTGCAGCCGAATCGGCGGTGGACGGCTATTTTGAATCGTTTATCGCAAAACCGATTGAACCTATAGGCTGGTTTTTGCTTTTCATCGGTCTGACAGCTCTCATTGTTCTTCTCGGTGTTGAAAAGGGCGTTGAAAAGGTCAGTAAGATAATGATGCCTGTTTTGGTTGTGCTCACGGTTATAATTGCAGTTTATTCAATGCTTATGCCTGGTGCTTTAGATGGTGTGAAATATTATGTTACACCTGATTTCAGCAAGTTTTCGGCAACAACCGTTCTTTCTGCCATGGGTCAGCTTTTCTACTCCATGTCTCTGGCGATGGGTATTATGATTACTTACGGTTCATATATGAAGAAAGACGTTAATCTTGAAAAATCCGTAAGGCAGATTGAAATTTTTGACACGGGCATTGCTTTCCTTGCCGGTCTTATGATTATTCCTGCCGTTTTTGCGTTCTCAGGCGGTGACGAGTCCGCTCTCGGCAAAGGACCGGGGCTCATGTTCATCACTCTTCCCAAAGTTTTTGAAAGCATGACAGGCGGTTCGATAATAGGTGCGGCGTTCTTCCTTCTTGTTCTTTTTGCGGCTCTTACCTCCTCGATTTCTCTTATGGAAACGGTTGTTTCGATTGTCAGGGATAAATTCGGCTGGAGCAGAAAAGGTGCATGGCTTGCTGTCTTTATTTTCAGCGTTGCGCTCGGCGTTCCGTCATCACTCGGTTTCGGTGTGCTCGGTAATATAACAGTTAACGGCTTAACGATTCTCGATATGTTTGATTTTGTCAGCAACAGCATTCTTATGCCGATTGTTGCTCTTCTTACCTGCATTTTTATCGGCTATGTTATCAAGCCCAAGTGCCTCATCGAAGAAATCGAGCTTACAGGCGAATTTAAAAGTAAAACACTTTTCACAATTGTGATAAAATATGTTGCGCCCGTCTGCATCATTCTGATTCTTGTTTCATCGGTTCTTGATGCTTTGGGAATTATGAAGATATAAAGGAGATAAGAAAATGAAAAAGTTTTTAAGTGTTGCCCTTTCCCTTCTTCTGCTTATAACTTCTGTTTCAGTTGTCGGTTCGGCAGTTGAGACGGAGCCTGATTTGAGTTTTGCTGTTGCATCCGATTTGCATTATAATGTGCCCGAAGAAGAGCTTACCGCAAGCGGTGAAATCGACGATGAAATCTATTGGTACGCAAACCGTCGTGCCGCCATGGAAAATGAAAGCGGCTGGATTATTGACGAATTTCTTAATCAGTGTGCCGAAGATGACAACGTTGATTTTGTTCTGATTTCCGGAGATCTCGCCGATAACGGTAAAGTTATTGTTCAGGAACATCTTGATGTTGCCGCAAAATTTGCTGCATTCGAGAAAAAAACAGGCAAACAGATTTATGTTACCGTCGGTAACCACGATGCAGGTCTTAATTGTGAAACGACTCCCGAAGTTTTCAAAGAAATTTATCACGAATTCGGTTATGCAGAGGCTCTTACTGTTGTTGAAGATAACTGCTCATACACTGCAAATCTCGGTGAAAAATACAGACTTATTTCTCTCGATAGCTGTGACCCCGACAAATCAACAGGCGACGGCATGTCAGCAGAAAAAATGGACTGGGTCAGAAAACAGGCACAGCAGGCCAAGAAGGACGGCAGATATCCCATTCTTATGATGCACCACAATCTTCTTGATCATATGCCCGTTCAGAGCATTTTTAGCAAGGATTTTATTGTTCAGTTCCATCTTTCAACCGCAGACCTCTTTGCAAACTGGGGCATAAAGGTTGTTTTTACAGGCCATGAGCATTGCAGCGATGCCGCAACCTACACAAGCTCTCTCGGCAACACAATCTATGATTTCGCAACTACCTCGCTCACTATGTATCCTCTGCAGTACAGAACCTTTATTTTCACCGATGAGGAAATAACATATAAGGCACAGACCGTTGATAAGCTTGATACCGAGGCTCTTTCTGCCGCAATCAAGGGATATTCGCAGGAGCAGCTTGACCTTATGAATGCAGGTCTTAATGAATATTCAAAAGGCTTCCTCAAGGCCGGTGTTCAGTGGAGACTTACACGTTCACTCAAGATGGAGCAGATGGGTATAGAAGAGGATTCGGTTTTCTATGACCTTGTGAATACCGCAGTCGGCGGGCTGAGAAAAATTCTTGAAGAACCTCTTTACGGTGAAGGCGGTATTCAGCAGCTTGCCGCGGAATATAACATTGATATTCCCGACAGTGAATATGAAACCGGTTGGGATGTCGCAACCGAGCTTGTCGGAGCTCATTATGCCGGCGAAGAATCATTTGATTTCAACACCACAGAGGTCACAATCTTTCTTCGTCTGGTCGCTCTTGTCCTTCGTGATGACCTTGCAACTGTTGCCGATGATGTTTTCTTTGAAGCGGCAAACAAGCTTTTTGCAAATTTCGGAACGGATGAGTTTGTTACCGATATAACAAAGCTTGCAACCAAGGTTCTCGGCGCGGTAACTCCCGCGGAATATCTTCTTCTTGCCATTGCTTCGCCAATCATATATAATTTTGCCGTTGACAGCGACGGAGTTAACGATAACAACGGCGCGATTGAAGGCTACGGCACGGTGAGTGCAAAAGAAAATGCTTCAAATATTTTCGACCGAATTATTGATTCAATCTGCACGGTAATCAGATATATTTCAATGTTTTTCACTTTCATTGTTAAAATAATTATTCCTTAATGTTAAACCGCCTGGCTGAATGTCAGGCGGTTTTGTTCATATTTAATTATCAGTTTGATAATTTTTATGTGTTTATTACTGTTGACGTTTTTAGTATAATAATATATAATATTATGCTAAGAAAGTGCAATCAATTGCAAAGTAGCCGAATGCGGAATCGGTGAAAAGGAGTTTAAGATATGATGAAAGAAGAAAACATAAGAATAATGCCGACCGTCGCTTTGCGCGGGCTGGTTGTTTTTCCCGGCATGTTTATTCATTTTGATGTCGGCAGGGAAAAGTCAATCAACGCTCTGAGAAAAGCGATGGATACGGATCAGGAGATTTTTCTCGTTACACAGAAGGATATTTCGGTTGATGACCCCGAACATAACGAGCTTTTTGAAATCGGCGTTATTGCAAATGTCAAGCAGGTTTTGAAGCTGCCCGGAAAGAGCGGAAACGTTCGTGTTGCCGTTGAGGGCGTTCAGAGAGCAAGGATTGCTCAGGGTGTCGGCGCAGGCAAGAACAATTATCTGAAAACAATGATATTCCCAATTGATGAACCTTCGGTTAAGTCTGCGGATGAGGATTACGCAAAAGCTCTTGTGCGCCACACAAAGGATGTTTTTGCGGATTATGCCGACTGTGCACCTCAGATGCCTGCAGACCTGATGACAAGCGTTATGCAAAAAACAGAGCCGGGCGACCTTGCCGATTATATTGCAGGTAATATTATGCTTGAATATGAAGACAGGCAGACCATTCTTTCAACAATCAACCCTGTCAGACGCCTTGAAGAAATGTGCGTGCTTCTTGCAAGCGAAGGTAACCTTCTTTCGCTTGAAGCGGACATCAGCGATAAGGTTCAGGAGCAGATTGATAAAAATCAGCGCGAATATTATCTCCGCGAGCAGATGAAGGTGATTTCATCCGAGCTTGGCGGCGGTGTTTCTCAGGAAGAAGAGCTTGACCGTTTCAGAGAGGATATTTTCAACCTCGGTGCATCGGATGAGGTTAAGGAAAAGCTTTTCAAGGAATGTGACAGGCTTGAAAAATATTCGCCTCAGTCTCCGGAAGCGGCAGTCAGCAGAAACTATATTGAAACCTGCCTTTCTCTCCCTTGGAATAACATAAAGCCCGAAAATACCGATATTTCAAAATCCAGAAAGATTCTTGAAAATGACCACTACGGGCTTGATAAAATAAAGAAAAGAATTCTTGAGTATCTTGCCGTCAGAGTGCTTGCACCCGATATAAAAGGACAGATAATCTGTCTGGTGGGTCCTCCGGGAGTCGGCAAAACATCGGTTGCGCGCTCAATTGCGAGCGCAACAGGCAGGGATTATGTCAGAATTTCTCTCGGCGGTGTTAAAGATGAGGCTGAAATCAGAGGCCACAGAAAAACCTATATCGGTTCAATGCCCGGCAGAATAATCAATGCAATGCAGCAGGCAGGGTCAAGCAACCCGCTTATGCTGCTTGACGAGGTTGATAAGCTTTCATCGGATTATAAAGGCGACCCGACCTCTGCTCTGCTTGAAGTGCTTGACCCCGAACAGAATTCAACCTTCAGAGATCACTATGTTGAGCTTCCGTTTGACCTGAGCAAGGTTATGTTTATAACAACCGCCAATGTTGAGGCGAACATTCCCGAGCCCCTGCGTGACAGAATGGAAATAATCGAACTCGGCAGCTACACGAGCGAAGAAAAATTCAATATTGCAAAGAAGCATCTTGTTCCCAAGCAGATTAAGCGTCACGGTCTGACAGCGAGCCGCCTGAGAATAACCGACAAGGCTTTAAGGCTTGTCATTGAGGGTTACACAAGGGAAGCAGGCGTGCGTGCTCTTGAACAGAAAATAGCCGCAATCTGCAGAAAGGCCGCCATTGAAATTGTTGAAGGCGGTGCGGAAAAGATTTCCGTTAAGCCCGAAGATATTGAAACATTTTTAGGCACCCGCAGATTTAAGGCGGAGTCCGTAATCAAGGAAAACGAAATCGGTGTTGTTAACGGACTTGCCTGGACAAGTGTCGGCGGTGATATGCTTGAAATCGAATCGGCTGTTCTTAAAGGAACGGGCAAGCTTGAGCTTACCGGTTCGCTCGGTGACGTAATGCAGGAAAGCGCGAAGGCGGCGGTCAGTTATATCCGCTCAAAGGCCGATTCGTTACCTCTCAACGGTGATTTCTATAAAGAAAATGATATTCACATTCATGTTCCCGAAGGTGCAACACCGAAAGACGGACCTTCGGCGGGAGTTACAATTGCAACTTCGCTTGTTTCCGCTCTTACGGGCATAAAGGTGCGCAAGGATGTTGCCATGACGGGTGAAATCACCCTTCGCGGAAGAGTGCTTCCCATCGGCGGACTTAAAGAGAAGTCAATGGCGGCATACAGAGCGGGTATCAAAACCGTTGTTATTCCCTACGATAACATTTCGGATTTGGATGAGGTTGATTCAAAGGTTAAGGAAACGATTACCTTTGAACCGGTCAAATCGGTTGAAGAAGTTTGGAATATTGCTCTTGAGAAAAGTTCAGCGAAGACCGATAATCATTCAAAACCGATTGAGGTTATAAAAGGTTCCCGTGCTTCGATAACTCAGTAACAGAAAAGTAAGGTAAGGTAAAATTATGAGATTTGACAAAACAGAGTTCACGGCGGCTTACGGAACAGCGAAACAGCTTCCGCCTTCAAAAGAAGCGGAAATCGTTTTTTCGGGTCGCTCAAATGTGGGCAAATCTTCTTTGATAAATAAAATATTCAATCGCAAAAATCTTGCCAGAGTCAGTTCCGTTCCGGGCAAAACAATAACCGTTAACTTTTTCAAGGGTGACGGCGTGTATTTTGTTGACCTGCCCGGATACGGCTACGCAAAGCGTGAGCAAAGCGAGAAAAAACGCTGGGCTGACCTGATGGAAGGCTATTTTCACTCGGGCAGAAACATCGCTCTGGTTATTCAGCTCATCGATATGCGCCATGCACCCTCTGCAGATGACATGGTTATGCTGAATTTCCTCAGAGAAACAGGAACTCCGTTTGTTATTGCGCTCACCAAGTGCGATAAGCTCAACAAAACCGAAACCGAGAAGCGCAGAGAAGCGCTCATAACCGAGCTTTCGGAATATTCGGATATAAAGCGCATTGAATTTTCAGCCGTTAAAGGAACGGGTGTTGAAGAAATGAAAGCGGCTATTGAAAATGCCCTCAAACAGGAGGAATAAAAAATGTATGTTGCGGACTGCATTTCGGTTAACGAAAAAGGTCATCTGACAATCGGCGGATGTGATACCGTTGTGCTTGCCGGGCAATACGGCACACCGGTTTATGTTTATGATGAAAACGAAATAAGAAACAATATCAGAGCGTTCAGAAATTCCATAGAAGAAAATTATGGCGGCAGGGGTCTTGTGCATTATGCAAGCAAGACTTTCAGCTGCAAGGAAATCTACAGAATATGCGCATCTGAGGGAATCGGCGTTGATGTTGTTTCGGGCGGAGAGCTTTACACAGCTCTTTCGGTAGATTTCCCTGCCGAAAAAATTGCCTTTCACGGCAATAATAAAACTTATTCCGAGCTTGAAATGGCGGTTGAAAACGATGTCGGCAGAATTATTGTTGACAATATAACGGAGCTTGAAACTCTCAATTCAATTGCCGCAAAACACGGTAAAACCGTCAGAATCATGTTCAGAATAAAGCCGGGCATTGATGCTCATACTCATGATTTTGTCAAAACGGGACAGATCGATTCCAAGTTCGGCTTTGCTCTTGAAACGGGGGAAGCGATGGATGCGGTTAAAACTGCTCTCACAATGTCAAACATTAGTCTTTGCGGACTTCATTGCCACATCGGCTCGCAGATTTTTGATATTGACCCGTTTGAGCTTGCTGCAAAGGTTATGCTTGAACTTTTTGCCGATATAAAATCGCATACGGGCGTTGAGCTTGAAGAACTCAATCTCGGCGGCGGTTTCGGAATCAAATATCTTGAAAGTGATAACCCAAGGCCGTTTGCCGATTATATGAGCGCCGTTTCAAAAACCGTTCACGAATACTGCGAAAAACTCGGGCTTAAAATTCCGTTTATTCACCTTGAACCCGGCAGGTCAATTGTCGGTGCGGCAGGCATAACTCTTTATACCGTCGGTGCTGTCAAGAAAATTCCGGATATCCGTACCTATGTTTCAATTGACGGCGGTATGGCCGATAATCCGAGATACGCTCTCTACAAATCGGATTATGAAATTGTTTGTGCAAACAAGGCGAGCGATGAAAGAACGGAAACGCTTACGGTTGCAGGAAAATGCTGCGAAAGCGGCGACCTTATTCAGGAGAACACAAAGCTGCAGAAAGTTCAGCCGGGAGATATTCTTGCAGTTCTTTCAACAGGAGCTTATAACTATTCAATGGCTTCGAATTATAACAGAATTCCAAAACCTCCCGTTGTTATGATAAAAGACCGCGAAGCAAGAATTGTTGTTAAAAGAGAAACATATGAACAGGTTGCGGAATGTGACGTTTGATTTTCGGAAATTGAGGAATAATATAAAAAATTCTTAAGGAAGTGACATGATGCCCCAGGTTAAAATATTAGCGGAGCAGGTACGTTTGCTCTCAATTGAAACCGAAAGCTTTAAAACAAGCCGTATTATAGTTTCAATGGCGTTGCCAATGGATGAAAAGATGGCCGCAAATTCTTTGCTTATTTATCTTTTAAAGCGTTCATGCAAGGCTTATCCTGATTTTTCGCTTCTTAACGGAAAGCTTGATGAGCTTTACGGTGCAAGTCTTTCTGCCGCCGTTTCAAAGATAGGGGATTCACAGGTGCTTTCACTTTCTCTCACCTGCCTTGATGACCGTTTTGCTCTGACCGATGAGAGCATTGCTCAGCAGTGTGCCGAGCTTCTTGCAAGCATGATTTTCAGCCCCAACTGCAAAGGTGGCAGCTTCGGCGCGGAAAACCTTGCGGCAGAAAAAAGACTTCTTGTTCAGCGTATTGAAGAAGAACTGAACGACAAGCGCACCTATGCAGTTAACAAGTGCATTGAATATATGTGCAAAAACGAAGCGTGCGGCAAGAATAAATACGGCACGGTTGAGGAAATAAACGCCGTTAAAATGGCGGATGTTTATGCTTCATGGAAAAATATGCTTTCAACGGCGATTTTTCAGATTACCGTTGTCGGCGGCGCAGGTGCCGATAAAATTGCAGAAATTTTCACAAAGCGTTTTGCGAAAATTGAGCGCAATCCCGTAAAGCCGGAAACAGTGTTTATCCGCAGAGGTGGACATTTTAACCGCTATGAGGAGTCGTTCCCCGTAAACCAGGGCAAGCTTGTTATCGGCTTCAGAGCAGGTATGCAAAACAGCCGCGACAATATCCACGCGATAACTGTTATGAACGATATTTTCGGCGGGGGCACATATTCAAAGCTGTTTGTCAATGTTCGCGAAAAACTCAGCCTTGCGTATTATTGCGTGTCAAGGCTTCTTGCAAGCAAGGGTATTGTTTTGATTGACGGCGGAATAGATACGGATAAAGAAAAAAAGGTTTCTGCCGAAATTCTCAGCCAGCTTTCAAACCTGAGAAACGGAAAAACGGATGCCGAGGTGCTTGAATCATCAAAGCGTTCGCTTAAAGAAAGACATACCTTCACAACTCCCGAAGGCATTTGCTCATGGTATGCCTCTCAGGTACTTGAAGATGAAATTGTTACCCCTGAAAGCATGATTGAAGGCATTGACGCCGTAACCATGGAGCAGGTTTGCGATGCCGCAAAGAAGCTTTCAATAGATACGATATTTATGCTCAAGGCACAGGAAGAGGAGGATGCGGAAGATGAAAATTAAACAGCTTATCAACGAAAAGCTCGGTGAAACCGTTTTTTGCGCTCAGCATCCGTCGGGTCTTGAAATCAGGGTTATGCCCAAGAAAGGCTATGACTCCGCTTATGCCGTTTTCGGCGTTAAATACGGCTCGATTGACACAGCCGTTCAGAATGAAAGCGGCGAGTTTGAAACCATTCCCGAGGGCACAGCCCATTTTCTGGAGCATAAGCTGTTTGAAAGCGAAGATTTAAATGCTTTTGAACGTTTCGCCAAAACAGGCGCAAGTGCAAACGCCTACACCAGCTTTGAAAAAACGGCATATCTTTTCAAAGGCTCCGAAAACATCGGCGACTCTCTTGAAATACTGCTTGATTTTGTTCAGAACCCCTATTTTACTCAGCAAACCGTTGAAAAGGAGCAGGGTATAATCGGTCAGGAAATCAGAATGTATCAGGATTTGCCCGATTGGCAGGTTATGTTCAATCTGCTTAAGGCTCTTTATGCAAAGCATCCTGTCAGAATAGATATCGCAGGCACTCAGGCTTCAATTGCCGAAATTGATGCCGATTTGCTTTACAGGCTTTACAAAAACTTCTATAATCCCGCCAACATGGTGCTCAGCGTTGTCGGAGCAATTGAGCCGCAGGAGGTTTTTGATATCGTTGAAAGATGCATAAAGCCTGCCGACGGAAAGATAATTGAAAGAAAATTTGAAAGGGAAAGCCCCGCGCCCGTTCAGGATTATATTGAAGAAAAGCTCTCGGTTGCTCAGAAACAGTTCCTTCTCGGCTTTAAGGAAGATTTAGCATCTCCTCTTCTCAGCCTTGATGATGAGTATGCGTCGCATATTATGCTTGAAGCGGTGGCAGGCAAATCATCGGTGCTCTTTAAAAAGCTGCTCGATGAGGGCCTTATCGATATGAGCTTTGGTGCATCGCTTTTCAACGGCTTCGGTTTTTCAACGGTCATGCTCGGAGGAACAAGCGCAGATCCCGAAAAAACAGCGCAAATCATTAAAGAAGAATTCAGAAGACTTAACTCTGAGGGAATTGATTCTGCCGCTTTTGAAAGAGCCAAAAGAAAGCTCTACGGCAGAAGCGTCATGTCTTATAACGACATTGACGACACCGCCAATATGATGATGAATCTGTATTTTTGCGGCTATGAGCCTTTTGCAGAGATTGAAGCATGTAAGGGCGTCACTCTTGAAAAAGCTCAGGAAAGGCTCGGCGTTCTCAGAGAAGAAGCTTCGGCGCTTTCGGTTATCAGTCCCATCGCATAAATCAGAAAGAAGGAATAATAAAATGTCGGATTATACTGTTGTTTATTTCTCCGGTATTGACAGGGGATTCAGCGTTCCGAGTGTTCTTGCGGATTTTTCAATATTCGGAATAGATATTCAAATTAAATTTTACGGCGCAATAATCGCTTTCGGATTTTTGCTTGCCGTGCTTTTCGGCGGCAGAATGGCTTATAAATGGAAGATGAGCCTTGATAAAATGGTCGATGTTCTTATTTACGGAACAATCGCCGCAATAATCGGCGCAAGACTTTATTATGTTTTCTCAAAGTGGGATTATTACGGCTCGAATCTTTCTGAAATACCCAAAATTTGGAACGGCGGCCTTGCGATTTACGGCGGAATTATTGCCGGTGTCATTGCTGCGTATTTTGTTTGCAAGATAAGAAAAATGAATTTCTGGAATTTGCTCGATATTGCAGGCATGAGCCTTCTTATCGGTCAGGGTATCGGCAGATGGGGCAATTTTACAAATCAGGAAGCTTTTGGCGTCAACACCGCTATGCCCTGGGGTATGTGGAGCGAAAAAGTTGCCGATTATATTGAAAGCAATCAGGCTTTCTTTGAAGTAAACGGCTTTTCCGTTGACCCCAATCTTCCCGTTCATCCCACATTTCTCTATGAGTCAATCTGGTGCCTTCTCGGCTTCTTTGTGCTTTATATAATTACTCGGAAGGCAAGGATTTTCAGCGGACAAATCGCTCTTTGTTACGGCGTCTGGTACGGAGTTGAAAGAATGATTGTTGAGGGCTTAAGAACAGACAGCCTTTATATCGCAGGCACAACAATCCGTGTTTCTCAGGCTCTTTCTGCGGCAATTGCAATAGTTTGTGCCGTTCTTCTCGTTGCGTTGCTTATTAAATTCAGGAAAAATCCCAAGCCCATAGATGGCGTTGATTTCTTTCTTGAAGAAGAGCTGAAAAAAGAAGCGGAAGCATCAAAGAACGCCGAAGCAAAAGAAACAAACGAAGAAACAGAACCTGTTAATAATAATGTAATTAAGGAGGAGTGATTCCGATGGCAAAGATTTTTGACGGTAAAGCCGTCAGAGAATACAATCTTGATAAAATAGCGGAACAGGTTGCCGCGCTTAAAGAAAAGGGCGTTTTGCCTACTCTTGCAGTAATTATTGTAGGCAACGACCCGGCATCAAGAATTTATGTTAACAACAAAAAGGCGGCATGTGAAAGAACGGGTATGCGCTCTCTTGAGTTTGCTCTGCCGGAGGAAACAACAACCGAAGAACTCCTTGAGCTTATTGATAAGCTCAACGCGGACAAAACCGTTAACGGTATTCTCTGCCAGCTTCCCGTGCCGAAGCATATTGATAAAAATGCAGTGCTTGAAAGAATTCTTCCGGAAAAGGATGTTGACTGTTTCCATCCCGAAAACGTCGGCAGGCTTTGCATCGGCAACGGCGAGCTTGTGCCCTGCACTCCCATGGGTATGGTAAAGCTCCTCGAATATGAAAACGTTGATATCACGGGTAAGCATTGTGTAATAATCGGCAGAAGCGATATAGTCGGTAAGCCCATGGCAATGCTTATGCTTGCAAGAAACGCAACCGTTTCCGTTTGCCATTCAAAGACGGTTAACCTCGCTGAAATAACCAAGCAGGCGGATATTCTTGTTGCTGCTGTCGGCATCGCAAAATTTGTTAAAGCCGATATGGTAAAGGATGGCGCGATTGTTCTCGATGTCGGAATGGACAGAGATGAAAACGGCAAGCTTTGCGGTGACGTTGATTTTGACGAAGTCAAAGAAAAGGCTTCAATGATAACACCCGTTCCCGGCGGCGTAGGCCCCATGACAATTGCAATGCTCATGAGAAACACGCTCACCGCGGCGGATATACAAAACAGATAAGGAAAAAGAATTATGGAAAGAAAACTCTACAGAAGCAAATCAGACAGAAAACTTCTGGGTGTGCTTGGCGGCTTTGCAAAATATTTTAACATAGACGCAACGATTCTCAGAATCATATATGTTCTTCTTTCGCTTTTTGTTTTAGGCTGCCCGATTATTATTTATCTTATTGCAGCGCTGATTATTCCCGAAGAACCCGAAAACCCCGATTATCAGGAAGTAAATTATCAGCCTGTGGATGACAATAAAAACTAATTAAATTTTCTTTGAAAAAACATTTGACAACAGTTGACTGTTGTGCTATAATCTTTCATGCCGCATATTCGGGGCGGGTGAGTTATGCCCAAAAACAGATTTAATCTGTGCCTCCGGTAACCCAACTATAAGAGTTACAAGAATAGCGAGTCTATAAGAAAAGGAATGAATTCCGATGTACGCAATTATTGAAACAGGCGGCAAGCAGTACAAGGTTGAAGCCGGCGATGTTATCTACATCGAAAAGCTTGGCGCAGAAGAAGCAAGCGAATACACCTTT
>JAZLCS010000151.1:0-17187 GCA_045614385.1 Acutalibacteraceae bacterium
AATCAACGCTTGCACAGTTAAGATTGACGTTGAAGTCGGCGGCGAAACCCAGAAGTGGCTTCTTCTCTTCAAGAACGAAACACACAACCATCCCACAGAAATCGAGCCCTTCGGCGGCGCGGCAACCTGCATCGGCGGCGCAATCCGTGACCCCCTTTCGGGCAGAAGCTATGTTTATGCAGCTATGCGTGTAACAGGCGCAGGCGACCCCACAGTTCCCGTCAGCGAAACAATCGAGGGCAAGCTGCCCCAGAGAAAGATTGTTCAGACTGCTGCTGCAGGCTACAGCTCATACGGTAACCAGATAGGTCTTGCAACAGGTATCGTTGACGAGCTCTATCATCCCGGCTATGTTGCAAAGAGAATGGAAATCGGCGCGGTTATTGCTGCTGCTCCCGAAGAAAATGTTCGCCGCGAAAGACCCGAAGACGGCGACGTTGTTATCCTTCTCGGCGGACGTACAGGCCGTGACGGCTGCGGCGGCGCAACAGGTTCTTCAAAATCACATAACCTTAAGTCACTTGAAAACTGCGGCGCAGAAGTTCAGAAGGGTAACGCTCCCGAAGAAAGAAAGCTTCAGCGTCTGTTCAGAAATAAAGAAGCATCTCAGCTCATCAAGCGTTGCAACGACTTCGGCGCAGGCGGCGTTTCCGTTGCCATCGGCGAGCTTGCAGACGGTCTTGAAATCAACCTCAATGCAGTTCCCAAGAAGTATGAAGGCCTTGACGGAACGGAGCTTGCAATTTCCGAATCTCAGGAAAGAATGGCGGTTGTTGTTGAGGCAAAGGATGCCGCAAGATTTATCGAGCTTGCAACGGGCGAAAACCTTGAAGCAACAATTGTTGCCGAAGTTAAGGAAAAGCCCTATCTCGTTATGAACTGGAACGGCAAGGCAATCTGCAACATCAGCCGTGAATTCCTCAATTCAAACGGCGCAGAAAAGCATATCGATATCGCTCCCGCAAAGATTGAGGACTACTCAAAGAAGATTGACGGTTCATTTACCGACATGTATACCGCTCTTGCAGGCGACCTCAACATCTGCTCAAAGAGAGGTCTTTCAGAGCGTTTCGACTCAACAATCGGCGCAAACACCGTTCTCATGCCCTTCGGCGGCAAGAACCAGCTCACTCCCATTCAGGCAATGGTTCACAAGGTTTCTGTTGAAAAGGCTGAAACAACCACCTGCTCCGTAATGTCATGGGGCTATAACCCGTTCATCACAGAAAAGAGCCCGTATCACGGCGCATATCTCGCAGTTATCGAATCCGTTTCAAAGCTCATCGCAGCAGGTGCGGATTTCAACGAAGTTTATCTCACCTTCCAGGAATATTTTGAAAAGCCCATGAAGGATGCAAAGCGTTGGGGCAAGCCCCTTGCAGCGCTCCTCGGCGCATTCAAGGCTCAGATGGACCTCAAAATTGCGGCAATCGGCGGTAAGGACTCAATGAGCGGCTCGTTTGAAGATATCGACGTTCCGCCCACCCTTGTTTCCTTCGCTGTTACAACCGAGGACATCAAGAACATCGTTTCCCCCGAATTCAAGAAGGCAGGCAGAAAAGTTGTTATCCTCAAGCCCGAATATACAGCCGACAAGCTCCCCGAAACCGCATCGCTCCTTAAGATATTTGATGAAGTTTATGCTCTCGTAACCTCAGGCAAGGCTGCCGCTGTTTATACCCCCGGCATGGGCGGTGCTGCTGAAGCTGTTCTCAAGATGGCTATGGGTAACGGCATCGGCTTTGACTTTGCAGATGTTTCTCTTGAAGATATCTTCGGCTACAGCTACGGCTCATTTATCATTGAGCTTGCAGAAGATGCAGACTGCGGCACTCTTCTCGGTTACACAACCGACAAGGTTGCCATCACATACGGCAATGAAACAATTGATTTCTCAAAGATTCTTCCCATCTACGAAGACAAGCTTGAAGAAATCTATGCATGCAACATCGAAATGCCCGAAAAGAAGATTGAAACCTTTGATTACAAGGCAACAACCTTTGCAAAGCCCGCTATCAGAACCGCTAAACCCAAGGTTCTTATCCCCGTATTCCCCGGCACAAACTGCGAATACGATTCAGCAAAATACGCTGAAAGAGCAGGCGCAGAGGCAGAAATCTTTGTTATCAACAACCTTTCAGCCGCAAGCATTGCAAAGTCTGTTGAAGATTTCGCAAAGAAGGTCGGCGAAAGCCAGATTATCTTTGTTCCCGGCGGTTTCTCAGGCGGTGACGAACCCGACGGTTCAGGTAAGTTCATCACAGCATTCTTCCGCAACGCGGAAATCAAGCAGGCGGTTACAGAGCTTCTTGAAAAGCGCGACGGTCTTATGCTCGGCATCTGCAACGGCTTCCAGGCTCTCATCAAGCTCGGTCTTGTTCCCTACGGCAAGATTATTGACACCGACGAAACCTGCCCGACCTTGACATATAACACCATCAGCCGCCACCAGTCAAAGCTTGTTCGCACAAAGCTTGTTTCCAATAATTCACCCTGGCTCTCAAAGGCAAAGCAGGGCGAGATTTACACCGTTCCCATTTCCCACGGCGAGGGCAGTTTCATCGCTGACGAAGCTCTCATCAGAAAGCTTGCCGCTAACGGTCAGATCATCACTCAGTATGTTGACTTCGACGGCAACGCAACCAACGACATCGCTTTCAACCCCAACAACTCCGATTTTGCAATCGAGGGCATCGTTTCCCCCGACGGCAGAGTTCTCGGCAAGATGGGTCACAGCGAAAGAACCGCATCGGGACTTTACAAAAACGTTCCCGGCGAATTCGACCTCAAGCTGTTTGAATCGGCTGTTGAATACTATAAATAATATAATGTAATAAAAAAGGAGCATCCCGCGGGATGCTCCTTTTTGCTTTATACCAATCTTTTTTTGTCCAGCCTGAAAATCTTGCCAACTGCAATCAAACCGATAACCGTCAGCACAAGCTCAACTGCCATATATGAGCCGTTATAGATGAAGGAATACCATGCAACAGCCATGTCATTCGGCGTGTAGCCGCTCCATACGGTAACGCCGCTTATAAAATGGCAGATAAATCTGATTATGCACACAACAACTCCGCCCGCCGCAAGCTCAGATGCCTGCCTGCCGCCGAATTTGTTCTTGAACATTCCGCCGAGACCGAGTGCGCCGAAAGCAACAAGATAATCCGCAAGGGCAACAATGAGATAAGCGGCAATGCCTGTTACATAGGTAAAATTCTTATAACCCATTATCATTTCAAAAATTGCAAGAGCGAGCGCGGCGGGAATTCCGTTTTTTATGCCGTGGCGGTAAGAAATCAGAATAATCGGCACCTGACCGAAAAGGCTGAAGCCTCCGCCGTAAAGAAACGGCCACGGAAGCATATCCGAAACGGCGAAAACCGCGATTGAAAGCGCAACCATAATTGCACTCTCGGCAAGAATCTGGGTTTTTGTGATTTTTGTGTTCATTTGACAAAACTCCTTTCATTTGAAAGGGGATGCAGAAACAAAAAACCCGACGCAAAAACGTCGGGCGTAAAATCTGCACTGAGCTTTTTTCCTACGCCCGCATTACCGGGATCAGGTTTGAGGGTATAATCTCAGCCGCCGTAAGGCAGCACCCCTTTGTCGATGCTAATTATACTATATTAATTATACGCTTGTCAACAATAATTATTTGTGTAGGGCGGGATGACCTCATCCCGCCGTTAATTTTACAGATTTTTGCGGCGGCTTTGGGTCAAGCCGCTCTACCTAAAACTTTCGGGGATTCATGAATCGCCCCCCACATGATTATTTTTTCTCCGCCTTGCCTTCGGGGGTGTCGCGGTAATACTGGGTTTTGGGGTTGGGATGCTTGGTTGAATTCCAGAGCTCCTCGGCAACCGGTGCCCATGCATTGGCGAATTTGTCGCATTTTGAGCAAAGCTGCTCTGCGCTTTCGGGTTCGATAAGGTCGGTTGACTTTGCGCCCGTTGCGGCAATTATTTTTCTCAGACAGTCGGGATTTTCAAGCATCGGGCAAGGTCTGAGATGGTTGTCATTAAAGGGCTGGTTATGATAATACGCTTGGAAAAGCGGGTTTTTAAGACCTTCAAGAAGAGTGTGGGTTCTGATGTTTGAATCCGAATAGTGGATAAACACGCAGGGCTCCATATCGCCCTCTGAATTGATGTGGAAATAGTTTCTGCCGCCTGCAATGCAGCCGCCGACATATTCGCCGTCGTTCTGGAAATCCATGGTAAACATCGGTTTGCCTGTTTTTCCGTCTCTGACCCTGCGAATCCATTTATACATATATGCTCTCTGCTCGGGGGTGGGGATAAGCTCAACAACGGCATCCCTGCCGACGGGCATATAGTTGAAATAAAGACCGAAGCGAACGCCCTTTGAAACCATCAGGTCAAGGAATTCGTCGCTTGTGACAAAAGGAATGTTTTCGCTTGTGTAGCAAACGGAAATGCCGAAAAGCAAGCCGTATTCCTTAAGCATATCCATGGCGGCAATGGTCGTTTTATAAGCTCCCTCGCCGCGCCTTGCATCGTTGCTTTCTTCTGTTCCTTCAATGCTGAGCGCAAGAGTGAGGTTGCCGACCTGCCTCATCTTTTCGCAGAATTCGCGGTCAATGAGGGTTGCGTTTGTATAGGCAAGAAACGCACAGTCGGGATTTTCTTTGCAGAGGGTGAGAATTTCGTTTTTCTTAATCAGCGGTTCGCCGCCCGTGAGCATATAAAAATGGGTACCGAGCTGAGTGCCCTGATTAACGATGCTTCTCATTTCGTCAAGAGAGAGGTTGGATTTGTGGCCGTATTCGGCAGACCAGCAGCCCTTGCAGTTGAGGTTGCATGCGCTGGTGGGGTCAAAGAGAATCTGGAAGGGTATGTTGCATTTATATTTTTCTCTGTTTGCTCTGACGGCCTTTGTGCCGTTAACGCCCGCGCCGAGGCCGAGAGCAAGCAGCATGTTTTTGATAACATTTTCGTCGCATTCGCTGATGATGTTCAGCGCAAAGGTGCGCCATACGTTATCCTTGTCACAAACCGCTTTGCGGAATGCATCAAAATTCTTTTCGGGGAATGCGCCGCCCATGAGCTTCTGAGCCATATCAATAAGCTTTATGATATTTTCTTCCGGGTTCTTTTTGACATATTTATAAATACCGTCAAACGCAAGCGATGCGGATGCTCTTTCTATTTTCTCTTTAACAGTCATCATAAACAGCATTCCTCCTTTTCTTGAAATTTTTAAAAAATAAATTTAAAACGATATACAATTAAATATAACACAGTATTTACTTAAAGTCTACAAAAAAATTTGCATAAATTGTTAATTTTCTTGCTTTAGCCGTATTTTTGGAGTATTATTCTTTATATAATATGTGTTTTGGAGTGATTTCTGTGAAAGAAAAGCTTCTCAGAGGCTCTCATGCGGCGGGTCTCGCGGCGAGAATCATTGTTTCGGTTTTTATTATTGCCGTAATTATATGGAAATATGACGATTTGAAAAATATGGATATCCGCGCGCTTGTTGAAGCAAGCTCAAGCGTTTTGGCGGGCGTGTTTGCGGTCTTGGGCGTTTATCTGCTCAAATCCGTTGTTTTTGTTGTGCCCGCATCGCTGGTCTATATCGCCGTGGGCATGGCGTTCCCGACCCATTGGGCAATCCTCATAAACGCCGTCGGCATTCTTATTGAAGTTTGTGCAACCTATCTTTTCGGTGTTATCATGGGTGGCCCATATGTTATCAACAAGCTTGAAAAATCAAAGCACGGCGATAAAATTCTGAAGCTTCACGGCAAAAACAAGCTTTCTGCAATTTTTGCAATCCGCGTTCTGCCCGTTTTTCCAATTGACCTCGTGAGCCTTTTCCTCGGCGCGGTGCGAATGAAATTTCTTCCCTATTTTCTGATTTCCTTTGGCGGAATCATGCCCAGAGTTATTCTTTTCACCATTCTCGGCGACGGACTTTATGACTATATTCCCATGCAGAAAATCGCGCTCGTTGCGGCAGTTCTTTTGCCGATAGCTCTGGTTATCTGGGTTATCAGATATGCAATGAAGATGAACAAAAAAGAAGAGGCATACGGCAAATCCCCCTATGAATCGCTTAAGGACAGCCGCCGCTATGTTATTTTCGACACCGACATCGGCCCCGACTGCGACGATGCGGGCGCAATGGCGGTTATGTTTGAGCTTGCAAAAAAATATGACATAAAAATTCTCGGAGCCGCAAACTGCACCTCAAACCCTTACGGCAACGGCGCAATACGCGCAATTGCGGAGCATTACGGTTATGAGGATTTTGCCGTCGGCCAACACAAAGGATATGAAATCCTTAAAGACGGCGATAAATACAACAAGCCTGTCACAAAGAAATATATGAAATATGAAAACAGCGCAGTTCATGCAAAATCCGCGCTCGAATTCTATAAAAAAGCGCTGTCAAAAGCCGAGGATAACTCCGTTACGGTTATTTCCGTCGGCCCGCTGACGAATCTTGCCGAAATTCTCAGGGAAGAGCCCGAGCTTTTCAATAAAAAGGTTAATTCAATTGTTGCAATGGCGGGAAAATTCCCGAAAGGCAAGGAATTCAACGTTGAGTGCGACCCCGAAGCGGCAAAGAACGTTGTTGAAAGCTTTAAAAATCTGATTGTTTTCTCCGGCTTTGAAATCGGCGACAAGGTTATGACGGGATTCACGCGCGAAGTTGAAAACAACCCTGTTTTTGACTGTTATAAGCACTATCTCGGCAAAAAAGAGCTGCCGTATCTTCGCGAAAGCTGGGATTTGACCGCCGTTCACTATGCCTTTGAGGGTGAAGGCGAATTCTATGCGCTGTCAAAGCCGGTCAAGGTAACGGTTGACGAAAACGGCTGTGTTACAACAGAAAAAGACAAGTATTCCAAGAGATATTATCTTATTAAAAAAGCGGAGAACGAAAAAATTGCGGAGTATCTGAACGGAATTCTTGAAAATCCGCCGTGTTGACAACATTATCGAATATTTGTATAATATTGGCAACAATAGAATTATCAAAATAATCATCAAGCGAAACGAGGTTTGGAATATGATTAAAAAATCACTTGCAGTTTTTCTGGCATTTGCGATGCTTTTTGCTTTTGCCGCATGCGGAGAAAACGGAATAACAGGCAATAACACAGAGCCGACCACCAGCTATATCCGCGAAATCAAAACAAAGGTTGCCGCTCTCAACGGCCCGACGGGTCTCGGCCTTGCAAAGCTTGCCGCTGACCGCGCATACGCCTATGACGTGCAGTATTATTCCGACCCGCAGGAGGTTGTTCCTCTGCTGACAACGGGCGAAGTTGATATTGCCGCTCTGCCGATAAACCTTGCGGCAAACCTCTACAAGAAAACAAACGGCGGAATTCAGATTCTTGCCATCAACACTCTCGGCGTTCTTCATGTTATTGAAAACGGAGAGTCAATAAAGAGCATTGCCGACCTTAAGGGCAAAACAATTTATGCAACGGGTCAGGGCTCAACCCCCGAATATATCATCAACTATGTTCTTGAGAAGAACGGTATTGACCCCGAAAAGGATGTTGACATTCAGTATAAAGCCGCTCACAGCGAGCTTGCAACCCTTGCGGTTGAAGGCAAGGCGAATATCTGCATTCTTCCCGAGCCTTTTGCAACAAAGGTTATAGCTCAGACAAATATTGTTGCCACAACGGCGGCTCCCGAAGCTGCAACAGAGCAGGCAGAAGCAACAACCGCCGCAGCCGATGAGGATAAGGTTACTCTCAGACGCGCTCTTGACCTGACGAAGGAATGGGACAAGGTGTGTGACGTTCAGCTTGTTCAGGGCTGCGTTGTTGCAAGAACGGAATATATCAATCAGAATCCCGAAATTATCAAGGAATTCATGGGCTTCAACGAGGTTTCGGTTAATTATCTGAATGCAAACGGCGACGGTGCTGCAGTGTTCCTTGTTGAAAACGGATATTTTGAAAGCACGAGCGTTGCAAAAGCTACCGTTGAAAACAGTAACATTGTTTTCATTGAAGGCGAAGAAATGAAAACGGCGGCAAAGCAGATTTTTGAAATTCTTCATCAGGCAAATCCCGCTTCCGTAGGCGGCGAAATCCCCGATGACGGTATTTACTATGTTGCAGCGTAACAAAACAATCAAAAATATACTCATTAAAGCAGGGGTCATTCTGATATGGCTCCTGCTTTGGCAGCTTATGGCGATAATCGTCGGAAGCGAATTCCTTTTCCCTTCGCCCGTTTCCGTTGCCAAAAAGCTTGCAGAGCTTGCGGTGACGGCAGATTTTTGGAAATCGGCTCTCTTTTCGCTGGGCAGAATATCGGTCGGCTGCGCTCTCGGCGTTGCATGCGGCACTCTTCTCGGCGCGCTTACGGCATTTTCAAAACCGCTTTATGAATTTTTCAGCCCCTTGCTTGTAACGGTTAAAACAACCCCCGTTGCATCATTTATTATTCTGCTTCTCGTCTGGGTGAAGCGAAGCTCGATTCCCGTTGTTATTGCGTTTCTGATGGTTGTGCCGGTTTTGTGGGCAAATGTTGCCGAGGGGATACGCAATGCAGACAGACCGCTGCTTGAAGCGGCGCAGATTTTCGGCTTTTCGCGCAGACAAAAGCTGAAAGCGATTTATATTCCGCAGGCGAAGTCCTCATTTATTGCGGGCTGCACAACCTCAATAGGATTTTCGTGGAAGGCGGGCATAGCGGCAGAGGTGCTTGCAACTCCGCCCGATTCCGTCGGATATAACCTTTATTATGCGCGTATAAATCTTGAATATGACGACCTTTTTGCATGGACGGCGGTAGTTATTGCCATGAGCTTTTTGCTTGAAAGGGTTGTTGTGAGGATGCTGAAAAAATGATTCTTAAAAACATAACAAAATCTTACGGCGACAAAAAAATATTGAACAACATCAGCCTTGAAATTCCCGAAAAAGGTGTTTTCGGTGTTTTCGGCCCGTCGGGCGGCGGAAAAACAACGCTTCTGAGAATAATATGCGGCTTGGAAAAGCCCGACAGCGGCGAAGTTATCGAAAAAAATAAGTTTTCGGTTGTTTTTCAGGAAGACAGGCTTATGCCGGCAATGACCGCTCTTGAAAACGTTGCCGCCGTTTCAGACGAAGAAACCGCGCGCGCTTGGCTCGAAAAGGTCGGCCTTGCCGAAAGCATGCATAAAAAGCCTGCTGAGCTGAGCGGAGGAATGAGCCGCCGCGTTGCCATTGCAAGAGCATTTGCTTTTGAGGCTGACGGACTCATTCTTGACGAGCCGTTCAAGGGGCTTGAAGAAGAACTTAAGGAAAAAATGGCAGAGCTGATAAGTGAATATGCCCAAAAAAAGCCCGTCATACTTGTGACACATGACGAACGACTGAAAAAACTTGCTCTTAATTTTACTGAAATAACATTATCTTAACAATTTTTTGCTTGCAATTGGAATAGATTTATATTATACTTATTTTATACGCCGCGGTCGCAGAATTCGATGAATTTTGCATGAGGCGGATACATATTAGGAGGAAAAATCATGTCAAAGAAAATTATCGCAATTCTTCTTGCACTCACAGTTGTTTTTGCTTTCGCAGCATGCGGCGGCAACACCGAAGACGAAACCACAACCGCTCCCGTTGAAACAACGGCAGATCCCTTCGCAGAAGAGGATACAACCGCTGCTGTAGTTGAAGACACAACCGCTGCTGCAGTTGAAGACACAACTGCCGCTGCAGTTGAAGACACAACCGCTGTTGTTGAAGATACAACTGCTGCAACAGAAGCAACAACAGAAGCTGCAAACGCAATGCCCGAGGGCACAGCCGCTATCGTTGAATATTACAACACAGCTATCAACAACGCAAAGAAAAACTCCAAGAGCATTCACTCAAACTACATGAAGCACGCTGTTGCAGGCGAAATCACAGGTATCCCCTCAGCTCTTGATTCAATCGGTCAGAGCCTTATCAAGGATAACATGGGTGAAGACGAATCCAAGAAGGATGTTACATGGACATCAGCAGAAGATAAGAACGCATACTTCCCCGTTGAAGGCGAAACATATGCATCAAAGCTCACAGCTGCAGACGTTAAGGATGCAAAGATCGTTGAAAAAGACGGCAAGTGGATTATCAAAATCACAACTAAGGATGACCCCCGTTCAGAAGGCTATTCACACGCAAACGGCCATGCTCCCAAGGCATTCAACGCTGTTCTTCCCGGCATCATTGACGGTTATATCCCCGGCATCGCAAAGAGCCTCTTCAGCGTCGGCACAGTTGCAACAGGCTATCCTTCAAGCACAGTTCAGGTAACTGTTGACCCCGCAACAGGCAATGTTGTTCACGCTAACTACATGCTTTACTGGACTCTTTACATCCCCCTGAGCGGAACAGACGTTGTTCTTCCCTTCTCAACAGAGAACGACTACGTCATCAACTGGTAATTGATTTACAGGTGACCGTCTTTTCGGCGGTCACCATTCTGTTGTCAAAAATAAAATTTATATAAAAGGTGATTACTATGAAAAAGGAAGTTCTTGTTGAAACTTCAGCCCGTCACGTTCACGTCAGCCGCGCAGACCTCGACATTCTTTTCGGCGAAGGCTATGAACTCACTCACAAAAAAGACCTCTCTCAGCCCGGTCAGTTTGCCTGCGAAGAGAGAGTTGCCGTTGTCGGCGATAAAGGCAGCTTCCCCGCTGTTTCAATCCTCGGCCCCATCCGCCCCGCAACACAGCTTGAGCTTTCGCTCACAGATGCAAGAAGCATCGGCGTTACAGCTCCCGTCAGAGAAAGCGGCGACATCGCAGGTTCGGGTGCATGCAAGCTTGTTGGCCCCAAGGGTGAAGTAACAATCGATTGCGGCGTTATCTCTGCAAAAAGACATATTCATGCAACTCCCGCAGATGCAGAAAAATACGGCCTTGAAGACAAGCAGATTGTCTGCGTTAAGGTTGAGTCCGACGGCAGAAGCCTTATCTTTGACGATGTTGTTGTCAGAGTTAACCCCAACTTTGCTCTCGCAATGCACATTGACACAGACGAATCAAACGCCGCAGGCGCAAAGCCCGGCATGATGGGTGAAATCCTTTAATTTTAAAAATTGCCGCTGTAATCTCAATCGAGGTTACAGCGGTTTTTTAATTGAATTTATTAACTTCAACAATAATTCTGCCTTTTTTTGAAACGCAGGAGCAATCCGCAACAATGATTCTGCCCTTGCGCCTGAAAACAACCTTGTCGCCCGAATCGATTTTTTTGTCGGGCTTTGTGCATTCAAGGTCGTTGACAAAAACCAGCCCGCTCTCGATTGCGGCGCATGCATCTCCTCTTGAAACGCGGAACGCATTTTTAACAATGCTGTCAAGCCGCATTGAAGAAACCGTGAAGCTGTCGGCAACGCCGGCGGCTTTTTTGCCCTCCCTGGCCTCTGAGGGAGGGATTATTTTTGCTTTCAGCGTGCCTCTGCCCGCCTTGCCGAGATTTTCGGCAACAAAAGGCGCAATTTTTTCAAGCACGGCAATTTTGCAGCCGTTTTCGTCAACGATAATATCGCCCGTCATTTCGCGCTTTATGCCAAGCGCCATCAGCGCGCCGAGATAGTCGCGGTGGCTGAGCGCGGGCGAAAATCTGTCTTTTTCAATTTCAATAACGGCAAGCGGGTCGGAATCGGGGCACTGAGAGAAATATTCAAAAACCGCCTGAATATTATCCGCTTCAACATATTCGGGCAGCATCAGCGCAACCGTGCGCTCCGCATCATCAAACGCGCCGTAAAAAAGCATTCTGACGTCGGGAAAATTCAGCCTTGCGCAGGCAACAACCGAGCGTTCTCTCATATCGAGAAAAACGCTGCTTGTTATCATTGAATTTTCGCTGCACTGCCTTGCCCTGTCCTGTATTTTAGCAAGCAAAAGCTTGTCTTCCGTGTTCATCAAATTAATTTCTCCGTCAATTTATAGTAATTAAGAGCCTTTCGCATAAAGTCCTCGGTAACGTCAAATTGCTCTGCCAACGCCCAAAGCTCAGTAATGCCCCGCTCAAGGGCGCAGAGAAGCTCGGCGGCGGGAACAAGCCTTTTGATTGCCCATCGGTCAGCGCGGTTTTCGCAGCGTCCGCGTGTTTCGGCGGCGGAATGCAGGCTGTAAAAGGCACCTGTTTCGCAGTGGCCCAGCTCATGGGCAAGGTGCACCCGCTCCTGCGCCGTTGTTTCAATCCTGAACGGGTCAAGGCCGATATAACACCTTCCGCTGCCCGACAAAACAGAAACAGAAACCGTTTGCGGCAAGTCAAAGCAGATTATCTGAGTTCCGCTTTGCTCGGCAATATGATAAAGCTCAGTTGTTTTCGTTTTTTCTCGCCTCCCTTTCCGCAATGAACTGCGCAAATCGCGCAACCTCGTCAAGCATTTCGTCGGTCACATCTTCCGAACCGCCGAAAAGCGCAATTTTCAGCATTTCTTTATTATTATTTTTTTCATTGCCTGTTAAATAATCAATGGAAACATCAAAGAGCTTTGCAAGGCAGGTAACCGTCTGAAAAACGGGGGTGCTTGCGCCGCGCTCCCAATTGCTGACCGTCGCGCGGTCTGTTTTAAGCCCGAAGCGGCTGTTAAGCTGCTCCGAAAGCTCTGTTTGCGTTAAATGAGCCTCTTTTCTGAGTGCTTTTATTTTTTCGGAAAGCATCTCTATCACCTCATTCTAAGAATAACATAAATGTTGCGTTGTTGCAACAAAATTTTTGAAAAAATTCAAAAAAGTGTTGACAAAGCCACAAAATGTGTCTATCATAGAAGCCAAGAACGAACAAACGTTCGCCAAAGGAGGTGAAAACATGTGTAAAAAGTGTTGCCCGCTTGACAGAGAAATCCCGATTTCGGAGCTCAGGCAGCAGCTTGATTATGCCCGAACGGTTGGCAGCGACATTTTCAAAATTTTTATGCCGGATGAGCCTGATGCGGAAAATCTGGTTGCCGAATATGCCGCAATCAGAAACCGTCTGTCCATGATGCTCGATTTTCTTTTTCAGGCAGCACTCTGGTGCGATACACTTAAATAACAAACAAAAATTTATAAAAAGGAGGACAAAATGAGAACATACAGAATTAATTTTAATCTTGAAGAGCCGTTCCCCGACGGCAAAAACATCGGAAACATCGGCGAAAAAAATGCGTCGCAGCTGATAATCACTCCGCCTGCGGAAATGGCGGAAAACGAAGAAATAACAAGCTATATTGCGGCGTTTGCAACCGTCAGAGGTGCGGTGCGCCTCGGTCCCTTTGAAAAAGCGGAGCAGATTACAATTCCCGTTATCAGAAGCCTGACGGTCGGCTATTCGCTGGCTTTTCAGCTTGAGGCTTTTGACAGCGCAGGCAAAATGGTTGTTAAAAGCCCGCTCCTGAGCGGCATGACCTTCGGCGCGGCGGTCACAAACTGCGAGCTCTATTCGCCGGAGGATGAAACTTTGACGGGGCTTATCGGCAGCCATACCCATGAAAACATGCAGGTGCTCAACGCACTTTCCGAAGAAAACGGAACGCTTGTTTATAACGGCAGTGCCATCGGAGCAAAGAAAACAAAAACCGTTGAATTGCTTGCAAGCGAAGGCAAGGCTGAGGCATATGCAGGTTATATTCTCAGCAACAGCATTCACTTTATTGCGTTTGAAGGTATTGCGGACGGCGCGGAAATTCTCAGAGTTGAAGTCAAAGCAAGTGTTCAGGGCTATGAGGATGAGTGGGTGGATTTGAGGGATATGATTAAAACTTATCCGTATTTCCCTTATCTTGTGAGCATGCACAAAAGCTTTTTCATTGAGGACTATGAGGGGGTCTGCGTTGCCGTTGTTTATTTCATTGAAGAAATGACAAATGCTTTTTACGAAGCGATTATGTCGTCGGGCATCATAGGGCTCAGGGTAACCTATGTTGACGAAAGCGGTGAGGGCTGATGCAAACGGAAATCATTGTTTCGCTGATAACGCTGCTTGGCTCCGCGCTCGGAACCTTTGCGGGGATTGCGGTTAATTCAAAGCTGACAAATTACCGCATTGAGCAGCTTGAGCGCAAGGTGGATAAACATAACAGCGTTATCGAAAGAACGGGCAAGCTTGAAGAAAGAGTCGGCGGAATCGACTACAGACTCAAGGAGCTTGAAAATCATTGAAAGGAGCTTTTATGAAAATTGATTGGAAACATAAATTGACCAGCAGAAAATTCTGGGCGGCAATAGTCGGCTTTGTGACCCCGATTATGCTTGCCTTCGGAGTTTCGGACAGCATAACAACGCAGGTTGCCGCAATTATCATGGCGGGAGCTGCCGTTGTTTCTTATATTATCGGCGAGGGCTTTGTTGACGCCTGCGGAAAGGGGGAATAGCTCTGGCAAAAACAAGTGAGGGTCTTGTAAACTATGCCAAATATCAGCTCGGTAAGCCCTATTGGTACGGAACCTTCGGCAACAGAGCAACATCGGGCTTGCTGGCGGATAAAAAGGAGCAGTATCCCGCGCATTATCAGTATCAGCGGATGGAAAAATACAAATCGCAAATCGGTCAGAGGGTTCATGACTGCGTGGGGCTGATAAAGGGCTATCTCTGGAGTGATTCGCCCATATCAACGCCGACATATAAATCATCTCAGGATGTTTCGGCAAACGGAATGCTCAAAAAGTGCAAAGAAAGAGGCGGCATTGACTCAATGCCCGAAATACCCGGGCTTCTGGTGTTTAAAACGGGGCATGTGGGGGTTTATATCGGAGAGGGTAAGGTTATCGAAGCGCGCGGCTTCAATTACGGAGTTGTTGAAACAGAGCTTAAAGAGAGGAACTGGACCTATTGGGGCAAATGCCCCTGGATTGAATATCCCGACGGAAAAATATATTTCAAAACCTGCGCCGCCGACGAGGTTTCAATCGTTGATGCGCTGAAATCCATCGGCGAAAACAGCGGCTTTGCTTATCGCAAAAAAATCGCAGACGCAAACGGCATGGCGGGCTATGTCGGCACTTCTAAGGAAAACATAAAAATGCTTTCGCTTTTAAGGCGCGGAAAGCTTATAAAACCGATTGCCTTATAAAATTAAATATATTGCAGGCAGGCAATTTCTCTGTTATAATCAAGATAACAGGGCGATTGCCTGTTTTTTGTTGGAGGTGGAGCATGGCAAAGTCATCAAACCAGAAAATGAAGCTGATTTATCTTATGAAAATCATGCTGGAGCGCACCGATGAGGAGCACGGCCTTTCCGTTGGCGAAATTACACAGTCACTTGATGCGTGCGGAATCAAGGCGGAGAGAAAAAGCATCTATGATGATTTGGAAGCACTCAGGGTTTTCGGCTTGGATATTGTTAAAAATCAGGACGGCAGGCGCACGGATTACCGCGTTGTCAGCCGCGAATTTGAAATGCCGGAGCTTAAGCTGCTTGTGGATGCTGTTCAATCCTCAAAATTCATAACAAGAAAAAAGAGCGCGGAGCTTATCAAAAAAATTGAGGGCTTTGCGAGCATTCACGAGGCAAGCCGCCTTCACAGGCAGGTGTTTGTTGCAAACCGCATCAAAACCATGAACGAAAGCATTTATCTGACGGTTGACCAGATTCACGCCGCTATCAGCGAAAACAAGGAAATCACTTTCAAGTATTTTGAGTGGAACGCGAAAAAAGAGAAGGTTTTGCGCCATGACGGCGCGGAATACAAGGTCAGTCCGTGGGCACTGACTTGGGACGATGAAAACTATTATCTTATCGCCTATGATGCACAAGCCGACAAAATCAAGCACTACAGAGTGGACAAGATGCTGAACATTTCCGTTGCCGACAGCCCGCGCAAGGGTCAGCAGGTCTTTGAAGGCTTTGACATGGCAATCTATTCCAAAAAGACCTTCGGAATGTTCGGCGGCAGGGAAGAAACCGTTCGCCTCAGATGCAAAAACAGCATGGCAAACATCATAATCGACCGTTTCGGGCAGGATTCGATTCTTTCCGTCTGCGACAGTGAGCATTTTGAAATCAGCGTTAAGGTGGCGGTCAGCCCGCTGTTTCTTTCATGGGTTATCAATTTCGGCTCGGATATAAAAATCATTTCGCCGCAGAGCGTTATTGAAGAGCTGAAAAAGCTTGCTCTTTCCGCTCTGGAGCAATACTGATTATCTCATATAGGCTGTACCGAAAAACGGACAGCATACTTTTGAAAACCGTATTGCAAAAATAATAATTGTGTGGTAATGTAAAATTAAATAAAAAATCCGAAAGGAGTTTTAATGATGATAAAAATAACCTTTATGGGTGCGGGCAGCACCGTTTTCGCAAGAAACGTTCTCGGCGATTGCATGTGCACCCCTGCGCTTCGCGACAGCGTTATTGCTCTTTATGATATCGACGAAGAGAGACTTGAGGACAGCTATGTTATCCTCAGCGCGATGAATAAAAATGTTCCCGGCAGCAATTGCAAAATTGAAAAATACTGCGGCGTTGAAAACAGAAAGGAAGCTCTTCGCGGCGCAACCTTCGTTGTTAACGCAATTCAGGTCGGTCTTTATGACCCCTGCACAATAATTGACTTTGAAGTGCCCAAGAAATACGGCCTTCGCCAGACAATTGCCGACACTCTCGGAATCGGCGGCATAATGCGCGGTCTGCGCACAATCCCCGTGCTTCAGGATTTTGCAAACGATATGGAAGAGGTTTGCCCCGATGCATGGTTCCTCAACTACACAAATCCCATGGCAATCCTTTCGGGCTATATGCAGAGATATACAAAGATTAAAACAATCGGTCTTTGCCACTCCGTTCAGTCCTGCACAAAAGACCTTCTTAACAATCTCGGAATGGAAGACAAGCTTGAAGGCAGAAAAGAGCTTATCGCAGGTATTAACCATATGGGCTGGCTTCTTGAGGTTCAGGATAAGGACGGTAACGACCTTTATCCCGAAATCCGCCGCCGCGCCGCCGAGAAAAATGCAAACGAAAAGCATCATGACATGGTAAGATTCGAATATATCAAGAATTTCGGATATTACTGCACTGAATCCAGCGAGCATAACGCCGAATACAATAATTTTTATATCAAATCAAAGTATCCCGAGCTTATTGACAGATATAACATTCCGCTTGACGAGTATCCCCGCCGCTGTATTAACCAGATTGCACGCTGGAAAGAGCAGAAGGAAGAAATTCTCAATGACGGCAAGGTAACTCACGAGCGT
>JAZLCS010000152.1:0-6982 GCA_045614385.1 Acutalibacteraceae bacterium
GGCGGTTCGGGCAGGATTATGCCGCTTTTGAAATATTCGTTTATCTGTGTGAATACCCACGGTGCGCCGAGTGCGCCTCTGCCGACCATTATAAAATCACAGTCTGTGGTTTTATACATGTTTTCAGCCGAAAGAGCATCAACGATATCGCCGTTGCCGATAACAGGAATGCCAACAGCATCTTTGACTTGCTTTATGATATCGAGATTCACGGGAGGGGCGTACATCTGCTTTCTTGTTCTGCCGTGAACTGTGATTACCGATGCTCCTGCGCTCTCTTGCAGTTTGGCAAAATGAACGGCGTTGATGCTGTTTTCGTCCCATCCTGAGCGGAATTTGACCGTTACTGGAATTTTAACCGCATTAACAACCGCTTCGGTTATTCTTGCCGCAAGGTCGGGGTCTTTCATAAGAGCTGAGCCGCCGCCGTTGCCTGCGATTTTCGGCGCAGGGCAGCCCATGTTGATATCAATTGCAACGCAGCCTGTTTCGGCTGCTTTTTTTGCGGCTTCCGCCATGGTTGCGGGGTCGCAGCCGAAAATCTGTACGGCAGCAGGCTTTTCGGTTTCACCCAATTGCATGAGCGTATCCGATTTTCTGTCATGCATGGTAAGTCCCTTGGAGCTTACCATTTCGGTTACAACATAAGCTGCGCCGAATTCGATGCAAAGCTCGCGAAATGCTCTGTCTGCAACTCCTGCCATCGGCGCGAGAGCCGCATATCCGTTTATTTCAAAGTTTTCTGTTTTCATAATTTCGTCCTTGTTTTTAACTTTTCAATTAATGTTACCATTATTTTAATTTTATTTCAATAATTTTCAAAAAATTGCTGAAATTTACAATTTATATGCTATAATATAAACTGAGGTGATTTTGAATGAAGCTTTTGGCACTTGACGGCAACAGCATTCTCAACCGTGCATTTTACGGCATCAAACTTCTTACAACAAAAGACGGCAGCAAATTCACAAACGGAATTTACGGCTTTCTGAATATACTTCTTAAACTGCGCGAAGAGGTGTCTCCCGATGCGGTGGCAATAGCATTTGACGTTAAAGCGCCGACTTTCCGCCACGAAATGTATGAAGGATATAAAGCAAACAGAAAGGGCATGCCGCCTGAGCTTGCTCAGCAGATGCCGCCGTTGAAAGAATTGCTCGCGGCAATGGGTTATCAGATTCTCGAGGCACCCGGTTGGGAAGCGGATGATATTCTCGGAACCCTTGCTGCTAACTGCGGTAAAGACGATTTTTGCTATATTGCAACCGGCGACCGCGACTCTCTTCAGCTCGTGCGTGAGAATGTTAACGTTCTTCTTGCTTCAACCAAAATGGGCAAGGCACAGAGCGTGAAATATGACTGTGAAAAAATAAAAGAAGATTATCTTGTTACACCCGAGCTTCTGATTGATATAAAAGCACTTATGGGTGACAGCTCCGACTGCATTCCCGGCGTTGCGGGTATCGGCGAAAAAACCGCCAAGGATTTAATCAGCCGCTTCGGTTCGATTGATGATATTTACAAGAATATTGAAACTATTGACATAAAAAAAGGCGTTCACGATAAGCTTGTAAACGATAAGGATATGGCATATCTCAGCCGCGAGCTCGGAACAATCAAAACAGATGCTCCGATTGATGCCGCATATGAAAGCTATGTGCCGCATGAACCCGATGCTTTTACCGCTACCAAAATTCTCGCCGAGCTTGAAATGTATAAGATGATCGAGCGCCTTAATCTCAAAGCTCCCGAAAAATCCGAAACGGCTGAAACCCACGAAAAAATAATCACCGATTGCTATATGCAGGATGATTTGAAGCTTCTTTTTAATATGCTCAAAAAAGCGGGTGAGGTATATTTTACCTTTGACGAAGGAATTTTCCGTTTTGTAATGGAAAACGGAGTTGCCGAGGTAAGCCCCGAAAATGAAGGCTATGCCGCTTTTTGCTCAGATTTTCTTTTTGAGAAAGAAATAAAGAAATACACATATAATTGCAAGCAGCTCTATGCTTTTTTCTATGATTACAGTGAAGATATTGAGATAAACTCAATAAGCGGCGATGCGATGCTTTCCGCATATGTTATAAATCCGTCGTCAGGCGCATATGACCTGAAAAGAATTACGGAAGAATATGCAAGCACGGAAATTCCCGAAGAGGGGAACGAAACAGCATTTTATACCGCATATCTTCCCACGGCATTTGAAAAAATGAATAAACTCATTGAGAAGAATAATCAGGTGCGTTTGCTCGAGGAAATTGAGCTTCCTCTTGCAAGAGTTCTTGCCTCAATGGAGCGGGAAGGATTTTTGGTTGATGCCAAGGGGATTGAAGATTTCGGCGTACAATTGCAGGGTAAAATAGAAACCCTTGTTGCTGAAATTTACGGTGAGGTCGGCTATGAATTCAACCTGAATTCGCCTAAGCAGCTCGGCGAAGCACTGTTTGAAAGAATGGGTCTTCCCGCCAAGAAAAAGACAAAGAGCGGCTATTCCACAAATGCCGATGTGCTTGAAGGGCTTGCCGCTGATTATCCCGTTGTTGCAAAAATCCTTGAATACAGAACTCTCGCAAAGCTCAAATCAACCTATTGCGACGGGCTTTTGAAGGTTATTTGCCCCGACGGAAGAATCCGTTCAACTCTTAATCAGACCGAAACCAGAACGGGCAGAATTTCTTCAACCGAGCCGAATTTGCAGAATATACCTGTTCGCTCCGAGCTTGGCAGAGAAATGAGAAAATTCTTCAAGGCAAAAGACGGTTGCGTGCTTGTTGATGCCGACTATTCACAGATTGAACTGCGAGTGCTTGCGCACATGGCAAACGATAAAAACATGATTGATGCCTTTAATAACGGGGATGATATCCATGCGATAACCGCATCGCAAGTGTTCAACATGCCGCTGATGATGGTAACTCCGCTTATGAGAAGCCGCGCCAAGGCTGTTAATTTCGGTATTGTCTATGGAATCGGCGCATTCTCGCTTGCAAAGGATATCGGTGTTACCCGCGCTGAAGCGGATAGCTATATCAAAGGCTATCTTGCTCATTTTGGCGGTGTTCAGAAATATATGAAAGGCGTTGTTGAAAAGGCAAAGGAGTCGGGTTATGTTGAAACCGTGTTTGCGCGCCGCAGATATCTTCCCGAGCTTACTTCTTCAAACGCCATGATGCGTGCCTTCGGCGAAAGAGTTGCGCTCAACATGCCAATTCAGGGCACAGCTGCCGATATTATTAAAATTGCAATGATAAGAGTCTGGGAATGCCTGAAAAAAGAATGTCTTAAAGCAAGGCTTATAATGCAGGTGCACGATGAGCTTATCGTTGAAGCACCTGAGAGCGAGGCTCGGATGGTTGCGGGCATTGTTAAGCGTGAAATGGAAAACGCCGTAAAAATGCGTGTTAATATGCAGGCAGATGTCGGCATCGGAAAAACTTGGTATGAGTCAAAATGACGGTGATAGAATGAAAATATTATTCGTCTGCACAGGTAACACCTGCCGCAGTCCCATGGCAGAGGGGATTTTCAAACAGCTCCTTGCCGATAAAAAAATAACAAGTGTCAAATGTTCAAGCGCAGGGCTTTTTGCCATGACGGGGGATGAGGTAACTCCGAATTCCGTTAAAGCATGCGAACGTTTCGGCGTTGATATTTCCGCACACAGAGCAAGAAGAATTAATGAATATATCCTTGACGAAACGGACAGGTTCGTGTGTATGACCTCTCAGCATGCCGCAAGCCTTTCACTATATGTTCCGGCTGAGAAAATTCTCGTTCTCGGCGGCGGAATACCGGACCCGTTCGGCGGCGATCTGGAAACATATATTATTTGTGCCAATTCAATCAAAACCGCACTTTCGGAGCAGCTTGAGGAAATTATTTCGGAGGTTTCCGAATGAAATTTGAAATTGTCAAAATGACTGCTGCGCATATTCCCGATGTTGCGCGATTGGAAATTGTTTGTTTTTCCTCTCCTTGGAGTGAAAATTCACTTGCCGAAGAGTTGGATAACCCCAATTCTCATTTTCTTGTTGCCGTTTCTGATAAGCTTCTCGGTTATATCGGAGTTCAGGAAATCTGTGGAGAAGCCTATATAACAAACGTTGCCGTTTTCGGTGAACACCGCAAGTCGGGTATCGGCAGAGCACTTTTGAAAGCCGCTTGTGACGGTGCACGCAGCAGAAAATGCGAATTTATCACTCTTGAGGTGCGTGAAAGCAACTCTGCGGCAATAGCTCTTTATGAATCCGAGAGATTTGAAAAAGCAGGTATAAGAAAGAATTTTTATTCTGCTCCTATTGAAAACGGAGTAATATACACAAAATATTTTGAGGTGTGAATATGAAAATCCTTGCCATTGAATCCTCCTGCGACGAAACGGCGGCTGCCGTTGTTGAGGACGGAAGAAAAGTTTTATCAAGTGTAATAGCTTCGCAGGTAAGCGAGCATATTATATATGGCGGCGTTGTGCCCGAAATTGCATCAAGAATGCATGCTCAGGCAATCAGCGGTGTTGTTTCAAAGGCTTTGAGCGATGCCAATCTCACTTATTCGGATTTGGATGCAGTTGCGGTCACTTATGCCCCCGGTCTTATCGGTGCATTGTTGGTGGGTGTTAACTTTGCAAAGGGTCTTTCATATTCAACGGGTTTGCCGCTTGTGCCTGTTCATCATCTGCGTTCGCATATTGCGGCAAATTACATTACATTTCCCGATTTAGAGCCTCCTTTTCTCTGTCTTGTTGTTTCGGGCGGCCACAGCCATATCGTTGCCGTGAAAGACTACACGGATTTTGAAATCATCGGCAGAACAAGAGATGATGCGGCAGGGGAATGCATGGATAAAGCGGCAAGAGCCATGGGCCTGCCCTATCCCGGCGGAGTCAATCTCGATAAAATCAGCGTTGACGGAAACTCTGAATCCTACAAGCTTCCGCATCCGAAGGTTGACGGAGGTGAATATGATTTCAGCTTTTCGGGCCTTAAAACAGCTGTTGTAAATGTGATTCATAACGCGAAGCAGAAGGGGATAGAGATAAATGTTCCCGACCTTGGTGCTGCATGCATTGAAACCGTTGCGGATTGTCTTGTCAAAAACACCGTAAAAGCAGCCGAGATCTACGGCTTTAATAAAATAGCTCTTGCAGGCGGCGTTTCAGCAAACTCACGCCTGAGAAAACGTATGTCTGATATCTGTACCGAAAAGGGCTGGCAGCTTTATATGCCCGATTTATCTCTCTGCGGCGATAATGCCGCAATGGTCGGTGCGCAAGGATATTACGAGCTTAAAAGCGGAAATATTGCAGGTTTGGAGCTTAATGCCTTCGCAACAATGCCGATTGACGAGCAAAATCAGTGAATTATATCGGTAAAATGAATTTTTTAAAACTTTTTGATGCAGAATATTGACTTTACTTTAAAAATTGTTATAATTATTATGGGTAAAGTTGGAAATGCTAAAAACAGTGTCTGTCATCAGTCACAAATCAAGTGTTTTTAACTTTGAATTTTTGTATATTATTGTCGGTTTTCCGAAGCGAAAGGAGAAAATTACTATGGAAAATATGACTTCCAATAAGAGCGTTCTTTCTTGGATTAACGAAAAAATCGATCTCGTTAAACCCGAAAAGGTCGTTTGGATTGACGGCAGTGAGGAGCAGATTGAAGCTCTCCGCGCCGAAGCATGCTCAACAGGCGAAATGATAAAGCTTAATCAGGAAATTCTTCCCGACTGCTATCTTCACAGAACAGCGGTTAACGACGTTGCCCGTGTCGAAGGCAGAACCTTTATCTGCGCTCCCACAAAGGAAGAAGCAGGCCCCACAGACAACTGGATGGACCCTGCAGAAGCTTATGAAATGCTTTATGCAATCGCAAAGGACAGCTATAAGGGCAGAACCATGTATGTTATTCCCTATTCAATGGGTCCCGTCGGTTCAAAGTTCTCAAAGATTGGTATTGAGCTCACTGACTCAATCTATGTTGTTCTCAACATGGTTATCATGACAAGAGTAGGCACAGATGTTCTCAAAGCTCTCGGCGACAGCGAAGACTGGGTTCGCGGTCTTCACTGCAAATGTGAAATCGACGAAGAGAAGAGATATATCTGTCAGTTCCCGCAGGATAACACAATCATTTCCGTTAACTCCGGCTACGGCGGAAACGTTCTTCTCGGCAAAAAGTGCTTTGCTCTCCGTATCGCTTCATATCAGGGTAAAAATGAAGGCTGGCAGGCTGAGCATATGCTTATCCTCGGTCTCCAGAAGCCTAACGGTGAAATCAAATATATCTGCGCAGCATTCCCCTCGGCTTGCGGCAAGACCAATCTTGCCATGCTTATTCCTCCCGAGGGATATTATAAGAACGGCTACCGCGTATGGTGCGTAGGCGACGATATTTCATGGATTCGCAAGGGTGAAGACGGCAGACTTTATGCAATCAACCCCGAAAACGGATTCTTCGGCGTTGCTCCCGGCACAAACGAAAAGTCCAACCCCAACGCTCTTGCTTCAACAAGAAAGGGCACAATCTTCACAAACGTTGCTCATAATCTTGATAATAACACAGTTTGGTGGGAAGGTCTTGATAAGAATCCTCCCGCAAACGCAATCGAATGGAAGGGCAATCCCTGGAACGGTCAGGAAAGCGAAGAAAAGGGTGCTCACCCCAACAGCCGCTTCACCGCTCCCGCAAAGAACTGCCCCTGCATCAGCTCCGAATTTGAAAATCCCAACGGTGTTCCCGTTTCTGCTATCGTATTCGGCGGCAGACGCGCAAAGCTTGCTCCTCTCGTTTATCAGTCAAGAGACTGGAATCACGGTGTATTCGTTGGTTCAATCATGGCTTCCGAAACAACTGCTGCAGCTGCAGGCGCAGTAGGCGTTGTTCGTCGCGATCCCATGGCAATGCTTCCCTTCTGCGGCTACAACATGGCTGATTACTGGCAGCATTGGATTAACATCGGTGCAGGTCTTGACCCTGAA
>JAZLCS010000153.1:0-26867 GCA_045614385.1 Acutalibacteraceae bacterium
CGTAGAACTCGTCATTCGGAACGGTCTTTGCGCATTCCTCAATCAGACCTGCTGTGCGCAAATCACGGTAGTGAACGGGGTTTTCAAGAAGGCATCCGAATTCGTCGATAAGACCGAAATCAACACCCCAGGTGTCGATACCGATGCTGTCGAAACCGCCTGCATTTTTTGCGTTGATGATACCCTGCTTTATGTTATAGAAAAGGCGCAGAACGTCCCAATACATTGTCTTTCCGACCTTTACGGGGTCGTTTGAAAAGCGGTGAACCTCTTCAAGGGTAATTTTTTCGCCGTCGAATTTGCCGAGGATTGCTCTGCCGCTCGATGCGCCGAAATCAATGGCTAAAACTCGTTTTTCCATAATTGCTCCTTACTGAATTACAACGCCTTTTTTGAGAATGATGTTGGCATAGATAGCTGTTTCGCCTGTTGCGATAACGGCATAAGCCTTCTTTGCTCTGTCATAGAAAGCAAATCTTTCAACAAGCTCAATATTCTTCTCGCCTTCTTCGGCAAGGATGGTCTTTTTGTAGTCTTCCCAGATGGGAGGAGGATTTGAAGCGTCGCCGTTATCCATGAGAGCAACGGGAGCTTCAACATATGTATCAAGAGGCATGAGCTTGAGGATAGCGGAGAGAATTTCGTCAACACCGTGGCCGTCAAGGCGTACAAGTTTTTGTGCAATTGAAGCTGAGGGGAAATTGCCGTCGCCGATAACAATTTCGTCGCCGTGACCCATTTCCATGAGAATTTTGAGAAGTTCGGGGGAGATGATGGGGGAGATATTTTTGAGCATTTTGTTTACCTGCTTTCTTTAATTTTATTTCAAACAATTCGGAATTGCGCATTCCGAATTCCGAATTACATAATTGCATACATGCTGTACATATGGCTGTAGATACCGCCTTTCTGCATCAGCTCGGAATGAGAGCCGTGCTCTGCGATGCCGTCTTCGGTGAGAACAACAATTTCGTCGGCATTGCGGATTGTTGTAAGACGGTGGGCGATGGTGAGGGTTGTTCTGCCCTCGGAAAGGCGTTCAAGGCTTTCCTGAACAAGCTTTTCGCTTTCGTTATCGAGCGCGCTTGTTGCTTCGTCAAGCAGAAGCACGGGAGGATTTTTGAGGAAAACTCTCGCTATTGAAATCCTCTGCTTCTGACCGCCTGAAAGCTTTACGCCTCTCTCGCCGATATATGTATCAAAGCCTTCGGGAAGCGCACTGATAAAATCATATGCACCCGCCTTTTTGGTGGCTTCAATAATTTCTTCTTCGGTTGCGTCGGGTTTTCCGTAGATAAGATTATCACGGATTGTGCCCGAGAAAAGATAAACGTCCTGCGCAACAACGCCGATATTTGAACGAAGCGATTGAAGGGTTATATTCTTTATATTCTTTCCGTCAAGTAAAATATCGCCGCTTTCAATTTCGTAAAATCTCGGAATGAGATTGCAAAGCGTTGTTTTTCCGCCGCCGCTGGGGCCGACAAGCGCAACATTTGAACCGCTGGGAATATGCAAATCAAGGTGGTTGAGAATGGTTTTTTCGCCTTTTACATAGCTGAAAGAAACATCCTTGAATACGATATCGCCCTTAACATCGGTGATATCAACGGCATCGGGGCTGTCGGTGATATCGGGCTCTTCATCCATGATTTCCGCAAAACGCTCAATGCCCGTTATGCCGCGGCTGAACTGCTCGCTGAAATCAACGATTGAGCGGATTGAACCGAGAAGCGTTGAAACAAGCATAAGGCTTGCCGCAAAATCGCCCGGAGTTGTTACGCCGATATGCATGAAATATGCGCCTACCCCCACAACTGCGATATACATTGTGCCGTCAAGCAAGGTAACGGTAGAATGGAATTTGGACATATATTCATAGCTTTTCTTTTTTATGTTGACATATTCTTTGTTGCCCTTTGAGAATTTTTCCTTTTCGGTTTGTTCGTTTGTGAATGAACGGACAACTCTTACGCCGAGCAGGCTGTCTTCAATTCGGGCGTTGATTTCGCCCACCTGATGGCGGCTCTGGCGGAAAGTGTCGCGCATCCTTGTCCGCGTTTTTTTGGTCAGAATAATCATGAAAGGCATCATCGCAAAAACGCAGAGGGCAAGCCGCCAATCCATTGAGGCAAAAATTGCAAAGCTTGCAACGAATTTGACTATTGTCATGAACACCATTTCGGGGAAGTGGTGAGCCCATTCGGCAATATCAAAAAGGTCGGATGTCATGCGGCTCATAATCTGACCGACCTTTGTGTTATCAAAAAATGTAAACGAAAGCTTCTGAAGATGGTCAAACATATCCTCGCGCATTCTGTTTTCAATTTTAACACCCATTATGTGTCCGTAATATGCCTGGCAATAGCTTGCAATGCAGGCGACTGCCTTGAATCCTATGTAAAAAAGGCAGACAAACAGGATTCTTTTCAATGTCAGAGATGCAACGTTTTCAACGCCTGCGTCGGTTATTTCCCTGATAATGAGCGGCAGGGCGATATCGCAGGCTGCGGTAACCGCAACGCAGCAAAGAACAAGAGCTTCTGTGCCGAGGTGCTTTCTGAGATACGGAAAGAATCTTCCCATGAGCGAAAAATTCTTTTTCATCGAATTTTTTTGCGGAGCTTCCGGCGGCGCTGGAGGCGGATTTCCTCTCATTTTCATTTCCTCTTTCTCTTTAAATTAATTATGTATATTATATATCAAATAAAATATATTTGTAAAGACTGTTTGTTAAAATTTACAAAAAGGTTACCCTGCGGAGGGAAAAATCCTTCCGCGGGGCAACCTTTTGTGTCTATATTTCTTCTGCCACAACGGCGATAACCGTCATGTCGTCAAATTTTTCGCCGCACCTGATGCGCGCCGAGTCAAGAACGCTTTCGCAAAATCCGCTTGCATCCGGCCCGCCCGAAAATGCCTTGATTTCGTCTTTGACCCAAATAGTGCCGCAGCCGAGAATGCCGTCGCTGACCATAACCAGCGTGTCGCCGCCGCGAAGCTTCAGATTATATCGGCTGAAGCTGACTTTGCTGAGGATTCCGAGCGGAGTTGAGGGGATTTCAACGGTTTTGACCTTGCCCGATGTTGTATAAAAAGACGGAGCGGCTCCCGCTTTCAGAATAACCGTATTGCCGCTGAAAAGGTCGATTTCGGCAACGTCGAGCGTTGAGAGCGATTCGTCTTCGGACTTAACCGAAAGAGCCGAGTTTGTGATGCTCAGCGCGCAGTCAAGGCTGATTCCCGCGCGAAGAAGGCGCGAAAAAAGCTCAACGGTCATGGCGGAGTCAATCGCCGCTCTGCCGCCCGTGCCCATGCCGTCGCTGAGAATAATATATGCTTTGGATTCGGTCTGGAAGCATTCAAAATAGTCGCCGCAGAGCTTTTGTTTTCCGCAGCTTGCCGCCGCAGAACCCAAACGGATTTTAAACAGCTCTTTTCTCAGAAAAACAAGTTCTTTGCCGTTTGCGAGTTCCCTTATTTCAGGCGGAGAAAGCTCGGCTTCAAGCTCCGTTGACAGTTCACGGGTGAGGCGCGAAAGGCTTGTTGACGGCGGAATGCTTTCAACAACGCAGCTCAGGCGAAGCGCGCCCGACGGCGGGCAGACACAGCTTGCCGAAACAACCTCAAAGCCGTTATCGGAGAGAACCCTGACCGCGCTTTTTTCTTTGTTGAAAAGGGTTCGGGCTCCGCTGCCGATTTCTTCCGAAAGCTCGCCCAGCAGAGCTGAAATCCAGTCAAACTGTCCGCAGGCAAGCTCCCTGTTTCTTGCCGAATTTGCCTGCAGGGCATTGAGTGCGTTGCGGCTGTTATAGATTCTGTTGAAGCTGTCCGCGATTCGCGGCGCACTCGGGCACTTTGCGTTGAAATTAACCGAAAAATCCCGGATATCAACGGTTTCGCCCTGTGAAAGCTTTTGAAGAACGGCGGCAAATTCGCCGTCCTCGGGGCAGAAGCTGTCTTTTAAAGGGCAGGCTTCACAAACTCTTTCGCGCACCCGCATGCACACCATAACGTCGTTTGCGGGAGAGAGGGTTTCAATTCCCTTTGAAACTTTTGAAACGCAGTCCGAAACGGAGCCTATTGCGCGCGATGCTTCAAGCAAACGTTCGCCTGCCGAAGAGAATTCCGAATTTATTTTGCGCATTTTCGGGTTGAGAATATTGCTTCTGATGCGTGACAGCCTGCTTTTCGGAATGGCGGCAAATATAACGGATGCGGTTGCGGCTTCCGCAAAAACGGCAACACCCTCGGCTGAGCCGTCAAGCAGTGCGGCTATGCCTGCGGTCAGCGAAAAAACAAGCGCGCAAACGAACTGACCGAATTTTGAAAAGATGCCCGAAAGCAGTCCGCAGATTCCGTAGCAGAGGCTCAGCGCAACACCCGTACCCGAAACGGCGATGCAGCCGCCCACGGCGATTCCCGCAACGCTGCCGCCCGAGCGGCTGAAAAGATAGGATGCGGAAAGAATGACAAACGCTCCGAAAAATCTTGCGGGTCTGAAGCCGAGAATGCTTGCCTGAGATGCGCCCAACAAAAGCGTGCAAAGGCTTGCAACTATGCAGACAAGGCTGTGATTATCTAGCATATAGGGGCTGCGTTTTTTCTTTATACAGTCAACCGTGCCCGAATAGAAAACAACCGAGGCACCGCAGACGGTTGATGAACAAAGACAGAGCGCAAATTTGTTGAGAGAGGGCGATTGCGAAAACATAACCGCCGTCTGGCAGGCAAACGAAAGCAGAAATGCGCTCACCGAAAGAACGGCGCGCCGTTTTTTATGTATGTTCAGCTTGTCCGCTATAAAAACGATGCCTGCCATGGCGGCAAGAGGAACAACTGCGTTAATCAAATCGCCGCCGTCAAGGCGCAGAAATCCGCCGAGGATTCCTCCAAGAACGGCAAAAATCAGCTCAGCCCCCGTGCAAGCCGCGGCAAGCCCGATGCTGAGCGGAACCTTCAGCGACAGCAGACCCGCTCCCGACAGAACAAAACCGCAGAGAAAATACACGGTGCAGGTGAAAATTTGAATTCCGCGTTCCCACAGCCTGTCCGAAATATCCGTTTCACGGAGTGTGTTTGTTTTTTCCATAATGTTAAAATTCCTTTCGATTGAGATACTCGGTTTCATTTTACAGAGCGGTTCTGAAGAAAACTGTCAGTTTTTAAACGCTTTTTTGCAATTTTAAGAAAAATTTTTTGTAAAATTAATATTTATACTGTTCAAACTGCGGCTATTGTGTTATAATAACATGAATATAGCTGAAAATTGGAGGAGTCTGCTTTATGGAAATGCAAAATGAGCGTCAGGGTCTTATTATCGGACGCAATGCCGTTGCGGAAGCTCTTAAAAGCGGCAGAGCGATTGACTGCCTGATGGTTGCAAAAGGAGAAAGAGGCGGCTCCGTGGGCAAAATCATCGGTCAGTGCCGCGACAGAGGCATTGTTATCAAAGAAACGGATAAAAGAAAGCTCGATAAAATTTGCGAAGGCGAAAACCATCAGGGTGTTGCCGCGTGGGCTGCGGTTCACGAATATGCATCAATTGACGATATTCTGAAAAATGCCGAGGAAAAGGGCGAGCAGCCTTTTGTTATTATTTGCGATGAAATCGAAGACCCTCACAATCTCGGCGCGATAATCAGAACGGCGGATGCCTGCGGAGCGCACGGCATCATCATTCCGAAAAGGCGCGGCGTCGCGCTCACCTATGCCGTCGGCAAGGTTTCGGCGGGCGCGGTTGAGTATGTGCCGGTTGCAAGAGTTTCAAATCTGCCGAGCGCGATTGAGGAGCTTAAAGAAAAGGGCTTTTGGATTTACGGCGCGGATATGGACGGCGTTCGCTGGGATAAGCAGGATTATTCGGGCAGCGTTGCCCTTGTTGTCGGCTCCGAGGGCAAGGGAATCGGCAGGCTTGTGAAGGATAAATGCGATTTTATCGTTTCACTGCCGATGAAAGGAAAAATCAACTCTCTCAACGCCTCCGTGGCAGCGGGAATTTTAATGTATGAAATTGCAAAAAACAGGTAGGTGAATGCTTTGAACGATTATTTGAAAACAACATCGGGCAACAGCGAGCTGGATGCTATTCTGGCAGAAGTTAAAAAATCAAAGCAGAATACTGACATTTATGCGGATGAGCCCGCAAAGGATTGGTCTATGGACGACATAGACAGACTGATTGCGCAGTCCAACGGCGAGGAATATATTCCGAAAGTCAAAAAAGCGCCGACTCCCGCAGAGGATTTCGAAAGAATTCTCAGCCGTGAGTTTGACACGGGCATTTTCACCGTCAAGCCGCTTACGGAAGAGAAGCTCGAAAAAGAAGAAATGCAGGATATTTCTTCTTCGTCAGCCGAGAGCGAGGTTGACGGTCAGGAAACGTTCTTTGAAAAGGAAGAGGACGTTTTTGATGAATCGATGTTTGAAATTGAAACCGTTATCGTGCCCGAGGATATTCCCGAGCCTTCGTCTTTCAGATTTGCATGGCAGGAGCCCGAAAAAAAGGAAGAGGAGAAGGAAAAATCCGCGCCCGAAATAAAGGCATTTTATGAGGGAGATGCTCCCGCGGCTGAATTCTTTGCAAAGAAAGAAGAAAAAAAGGAAGAACCCGAGCATATAAAAGAATCGGATTACAGAACAAGATTTTTCACAACGCTGAAGCTTGAGCATACCGCTGAAATTGAGCCCGTGTCAGATGACGGACCTACCGACAGACCGGGAATCGTTGTTGAAAAATTCGGTCAGTCAACCGAAAGCGGGCTTGAGGTTATGCCGAGAGTTCTTGCGGCAGAAGACGCCAAGGAAATTGCCGACGAGAAGACCCGTATAATGGAAAAGGTTGGCGCATCAAACAAAAAAGAGAACGCTGACGGCGACGATGTTGAGGGCCAGATTATGCTTACGGGCTTTGATGACGGCTCTGATGAAACAGCGCCCGAGCAGGCTCACGAAAACGACGTTGAAGAACGTCTTTGGGAAAAGCGTAAGCAGAAGGCGAAAAACTTCAAAATAGTTGACGCGATTGACCTCGATACCGAGTTTGAGGGCGATTTCGAAGCTCCGCCCGAGGAGCGCGCAAAGGAAGAAAAGGCAAGAAAGAAGCGCGAGAGAAAAGTTGAGCTTGAAAAAGAAGAGGGCAGGCCGGTTGCCCATGAATATTCTTCGCCTGCCGAGCGCGCCGCAATACATACGCGCCTGAGTGAAAAGGCGAGAAAGGCAACAACGGGCGTTATAACGGTCGGCGTGGTTGAGCTGATTGCCGTTGTGCTTAATCTCATTCCGATGATTGCCGAAAAATTCTCGATAGAAACCGAAATGTTTACGGCAGGCTCCGTTTCGATGTGCGTTATAAACGCGGTGCTTCTGATAGCTGCCGCGGCGATAGACAACGTTAAATTCGTTGACGGAATTATCGGAATATTCAAGAAGAAAATCACAAGCTATACTCCTGTCAGCCTTTCAATAGTTGTTGCTCTTCTTCAGAGCACGCTCGCTGCCGTTATCGGCGGCGAAGGCACGCAGACGGCTGTTTTTGCAACGGCGGCAATAACCGCGGTGCTTATTGGCAAGGTTGCGGATAAGCTGGATGCAGACCGTACTCTCGGCAATTTTGAGGTCTGCGCATATAAGTACGAGCATAATATGTATGCCGTTCATCCGATTGAAAACGAATCCGAAATATTCGAGCTTGGCAGAGGGCTGATGATGGGTAATGCAGAGCTGCTTTATTCATCAAAGCTTGCATTTCCTTCGGATTTTATAAAGAATTCGCAGTCCGATTCGGGCGAAAAGAAGCTTATAAAAATTCTTGTTCCCTGCGCATTCGGTGCTGCGGCAATTGCGGCTGTGGCGGCGGGTATTATTGAAAAGAGCGTTATGACCGCATTTTCGGCATTTGCGGGCACTTTCTGCCTTTGCAGCCCCGTGTTTGCCGTGTTTATCCCTGCGTTTATTACCATGATAACAAACGCTTCGCTCAACCCCGAGGGAACCATGATTGCGAGCCTTGATGCGGCTGAAAAAACGGCATGCGCCAACGCCGTTGTTATGGATTCTGCCGATATTTTTGACCGTTCGCGCTGCACAATGCACGGCATGAAGGATTTCAAGAATATCAGAATCGATGATGTTCTTCTTTATGCGGCGGCAATGGTTATCAAATCAGGCGGCCCGCTCCGCGAAAGCTTTGAGCAGGTTGTTGACGGCAGACAGGATTTGCTGCCCCCCGTAAAAGAGCTGGTTTATGAAGATAAGCTGGGAATTGCGGCGAGAATTCACAACCAGAAGGTTCTTCTCGGCAACAGCAATCTGCTTGTTCATCATAATATCGAAGTGCCCGAAAAAGCTCTTGAAGAAAGATATTCACACAGTGGCAGAAAGGTTATGTATCTTGCCGTTGCGGGCAAAATTGCCGCTCTGTTTGTTGTCAGCTATGCGGTTGACAAAAATCTGAGAGGCTATCTCAAGGCGCTCGAAAGCAGCGGAATTCAGGTGCTTGTGCGCACAAACGACGTTAACGTTACCGAGGAGCTTATTTCAAAGAGCTTCGGCATGCCTCAGGAAAACTTCAAAATCCTCTCTTCCGTTGCAGGCAGGCTTTTCAAGAGAAGGCGCGATGCGGTCTGCGACAAGCTGCCCGCAAGAGTTGTTCATGACGGCACGGCGTTCTCTATGCTCAAAGCGGTTGCTTCGTCCTGCAAGATGGGCGAAAGCTTGAGAATCGGCAATATAATCCAGATTGTTCTGAGCGCACTCGGCTTTGTTTTCAGCATGGCTCTTTACTGCACATCGGCAGGCTCCGTGTTTAACGGACTGACCGCCGCGCTGTTTATCGGAGCGGGCCTTGCAATCTCTGCAGGAGCAGTGATTTTGAACAAAATCAAATAATTTTGAAAAAATGCTTGACATTTTTCGGAATATGTATTAGAATAACTTGCACAATAAAGCAGAGCAGGTTTTGCTCTCACCTTCCGGGGAAGTCCCGCGTCGGTCAATAGCTTCTTTTTAATCGGGCGCAGTGTGCCCGTGAAAAGCGTTGATTTTATGCGAGGTCGGGGTTTTCCTGCCCTCGCTTTTTTATTTAATTTTCAGGAGGTGCTTCAACATCAGCAAGCAAGAGCAGCAAATCAATGAGGAAATCCGCGACAAGGAAATAAGAGTTATTTCCGATGACGGCGAGCAGCTCGGCATCATGTCCGCAGCGGAGGCTCTTAAAATCGCAGAGAGCAGAAATCTTGACCTTGATAAGATTGCTCCCATGGCAAAGCCGCCCGTCTGCAAGGTTATGGACTACGGCAAGTTCCGATTTGAAAAAGCGAAGAAAGAGAAAGAAGCAAAGAAAAATCAGAAAACCATTGAGATTAAAGAAATCAGACTTTCTCTCAACATCGATACGCACGATTTTGACACAAAGATTAACCACGCACGCAAGTTCATTGCGTCGGGCAACAAGGTCAAGGTTTCCATCCGCTTCAGAGGCCGTGAAATGGCTCACCCCGAGCTCGGCAATGTTATTATGAAGCGCGCGGCGGAGGCCTGTGCAGACTGCGCATCGGTTGAAAAGCCCGCAAAGCTTGAGGGCAGACAAATGCTGATGTTCCTGGCTCCGAAAAGCGGAAAGTAAAAGCACGAATTATTATGTAAATTATTAAGGAGGAAATAACCATGCCTAAGATTAAGACTCACAGCGGCGCAAAGAAGCGCTTCAAACTTTCAAAGAACGGCAAGCCCATGCGCGCCCATGCTTACAAGTCACACATTCTCAACAAGAAGAGCACAAAGCGCAAGAGAAATCTTCGCAAGACAACTGTTGCTGACGTTACAAACTGCAAGCAGATCAAGCGTCTTGTTCCTTATAAATAATAGTCGGAACTTTGTAAACTAACTAACACAGATAACGGAGGATATAAAAAATGGCTCGTATTAAAGGCGCTATAATGACTCGCAAGAGAAGAAATAAAGTACTCAAGATGGCTAAGGGCTACTATGGCTCAAAAAGCACTCTTTTCAAGACTGCTAAGCAGGCAGTTATGAAGAGCGGCAACTACGCTTATATCGGCAGAAAGCAGAAGAAGCGTGACTTCCGCCGCCTTTGGATTACCCGTATTTCAGCTGCTTGCCAGGCAAACGGCATGAACTATTCATCATTCATCAACGGTCTCAAGAAGGCTGATATCAGCCTCAACCGCAAGATGCTTGCTGAAATCGCTGTTGCTGACCCCGCAGCATTCACTGCTCTTACCGAAAAGGCAAAGGCAGCTCTCAACTGATTATGTTTTTGGCATCAGAGATGTGGCGTTATGTTACATCTCTGATTGTTTGTTTTTTATATATAGTAAGGTATCAAATATTTAAACATATTATCGAAAAAAGAAAGATTTTGACGATGGAAAAGATAACCGCACGCACGAATGATAAAATCAAATATGCTGTTCGTCTTGGAGAAAGTGCTTCGCTCCGAAAAGAGGAAGGGGAATTTTTTCTCGAAGGCGCACGGCTCTGCTTCGATGCGGCTCAGACCGGCATCGAAATCAGGCAGGCGTTTTTCACCGCAAAGGCACTCCTCAAATATTCCGACTATGTCGACAGCATAATCGCCGCAAGCGGCATATGCTATGAAATAGGGGTGGAGGTTTCGCAAAAGCTTTCAGACACTGAGAACCCGCAGGGCGTTTTTTGCATTTGCAAAATGAGAGGCGACCATTTCACAACCGAGCTTAAGCCCGGCGGCAAATATATCGCTCTTGAAAATCTGCAGGACCCTTCAAATCTCGGCGCGGTTTGCAGAAGCGCAGAGGCACTCGGCCTTGACGGCTTGATTATCAGCGGCGGATGCGATATCTACAATCCGAAGGCGCTTAGAGCGGCAATGGGTTCATCGCTGAGAATGCCCGTTATTCTGGCGGAAAATCTTGCGGAGCTTATCAAAAAGGCGAACGCAATCGGCATTCAGACTCTTGCTTCCGTTCCCAGAAACACGGCAACGGATATCCGCAAGGTTGATATGCAGGGCGGCGTTATCTGCTGCGTAGGCAATGAAGGCTCGGGGTTGAGTGAAGAGGTAATCAACGCATGCAAAACAACGGTTGTTATTCCGATGAACGGCAGGGCGGAATCCTTCAACGCATCGGCGGCAGCGGCTATTCTTGCATGGGAGCTGATAAGATGAGCAACAACATGAAATATTGGATATGGCTCGCGCTGGCTCTCGGCGCAGGAGCAAGGATTGATGAAATTCTCTCCGCCTTTCCCGACCCGCGCGAAATCTGCGAAGCCGATGAAAACGCCAGAATCATATCGGGAGTTTTCACCCGCAGGCAGCTCCGGAGGCTTGAAGAAACAAAAATTGCCGATGCGGAAAACATCATAAATCTTTGTTTACGCAACGGCTGGCAGATTGTTACGCCTGCAGAAAGGGAATATCCTGCAGGGCTGAGAAAGCTTGCGGATATGCCGCTTGTTCTTTATGTTGACGGCGATATATCCTGCGTTCGCGGCAAGGTGATGATTGGCGTTGTGGGCACAAGAAAGCCCTGCAACGAAAGCGTTTCGATTGCCCGCCGAATCAGTTTTGACCTTGCATCGGCAGGGGCGGTAATCGTCAGCGGCGGCGCGCTCGGCATTGACAGCGCGGCTCATGAAAGCGCAATGAATGCGGGCGGCAAAACCGTTTGTGTTCTCGGCTGCGGCCTCGGCACTGATTATCTGAAGGATAACGAAGCCATGCGCCGCCAAATCAGCCGAAACGGCGCACTTGTGACGGAATATCCTCCGCTTACGTCAGCTTCCAGAACAACCTTCCCCGTCAGAAACAGAATTATTTCGGGCATGAGCCACGGAGTGCTTGTTGTTGAAGCGGGCGAAAAAAGCGGCTCACTGATAACCGCCAAACGTGCGGCTGAGCAGGGAAGAGAAGTTTTCTCAATCCCCGGCAGCGTGCTGACAACGGCATACAGCGGAGCGAACAATCTTATCCGCGACGGCGCAAAAGCGGTTGCCTGTGCGGCGGATATACTTGAACCGTATACGGTCATGTATCCCGACAGGCTTAATATGGCGGCAATCGGCAAAGTGCAGGCGAAAACCGTTTGTCAAAAGCCGAAACCCCGAAAAAAAGAAAATCCGCAGGGGCTTGACCCCGATACGGCGGCGGTTTATAATCTTTTTGGTGAAGAACCGTTGCACCCCGATGAAATCAGCGCCGAAAGCGGGCTTAATCCGTCAAAGGTTATTTCCGCTCTCATGCAGCTTGAAATTATGGGGCTTATCAGACAGACAAACGGTAAAAATTATATTTTGGCAGATTAATTCACTTTTCATTTGTATAAAATTTCATTTAATATAGGAGATTATCAAATGTCCAAACTTATCATAGTTGAGTCGCCTGCAAAGGCGAACACAATCAAAAAATATCTCGGCAAGGATTTTGACGTTGTTGCGTCAAAGGGTCACATCAGAGATTTACCTGCGGCAAAGCTCAGCGTTGATGTCAAAAACAATTTTGCGCCCAAATATGCGCTCATCAAAGGAAAAGAAAAGCTCGTAAAAGAGCTGCAGGATATGGTTGACAGCAGCGAAGCCGTTTATCTCGCCGCCGACCCCGATCGCGAGGGTGAAGCGATTTCCTGGCATCTTGCAACCGTTCTCGGCTTGGATTTGAACGAATCCAACAGAGTTACTTTTAATGAAATCACAAAAACAGGTATTGCCAACGGTATGGCAAACCCCAAAAAGGTCAACACCGACCTTGTCAATGCTCAGCAGGCAAGAAGAATCCTTGACCGCCTTGTGGGTTACAGACTTTCTCCCTTCGTTTCTCAGAAAATCAGAAGAGGTCTTTCCGCGGGCAGAGTTCAGAGCGTTGCGCTGAAAATTATTGTTGACCGCGAGGAAGAAATCAACGCCTTCAAGCCCGAGGAATATTGGATAATCGAAGCGAAGCTTGCGACCTCTCAGAGAAGAACGTTTACGGCAACTCTTTATTCGGATGAAAACGGCAAAATCAAAATTTCCGACGAGGCTGAGGCAAAGAAATATCTTGACCGCCTTGACGGTGCGGATTATCTTGTAAAATCCGTTAAGAAAGGCACAAGAAAGAAAAATCCTGCTCCTCCGTTCATAACCTCAACTCTTCAGCAGGAGGCATCGAGAAAGCTCGGCTTCCAGGCGGAGAGAACAATGAGAGCCGCTCAGGAGCTCTATGAAGGTGTTAACATCAAGGGCACGGGCATGACCGGTCTTATCACCTACATGAGAACCGACTCGCTCAGAATTTCAGAAGAAGCGAGAGCCGCGGCAAATGATTTTATAACAAAAACCTACGGCGGCGAATATCTTCCCGAAAAACCCGTATATTATAAATCGAGAGCGAATGCTCAGGACGGACATGAAGCAATCAGACCCTCCACCCCTTCGCTGACTCCCGATATGGTCAAGAGCAGCCTTACAAGCGACCAGTATAAGCTTTACACTCTTATCTGGAAACGCTTTATGGCAAGCCTTATGGCAAGCTGTGTTCAGAACACGGTAAAGGCTGAAATCCTTGCCTCAAAGGATGAAAGCGGTAAGGAATTCTGCATCTTTACGGCGGCAGGTTATTCAATCAAGTTTGACGGCTTCACAAAGCTTTATGAGCTGCCCGAGGAAGAAACCGAAAAGGGTGTTCTGCCCGAATTCAAGGCGGAAGAAGCTCTTAAACTGCGTGAGCTTATGCCCAATCAGCATTTCACACAGCCGCCCGCACGTTTCACCGAAGCTTCGCTTATCAAGGAGCTTGAAGAAAACGGCGTCGGCAGACCCAGCACATATGCAACGATTCTTTCAACAATCATCAAGCGCGGTTATGTTCAGCGCAAGGCAAAGCAGCTTATTCCCACCGAGCTCGGTGTTGCAATCACGGGGCTTCTTAAGGATAAATTCCCCAAGATAGTCAACACAAAGTTCACCGCTCAGATGGAAACCAATCTTGACAAGGTCGGCTGCGGCGAATTCGACTATATAAAGATGCTTGATGAGTTCTATGCGGATTTGGAAAAGTCGCTCGACAAGGCCAAGACCGAAATGAAGAATGTTAAAATCCAGCTGGAGGAGGACACAACCGACATCCCCTGCGACAAGTGCGGCAGGATGATGGTGATTAAAACCGGCCGTTTCGGCAGATTCCTTGCATGCCCCGGTTATCCCGATTGCAAAACCGCAAAACCGCTTATTGTTAACACAGGCGCAAGATGCCCTGTCTGCGGCGGCGAGATAATCGAAAGAAAGTCCAAAAAGGGTCATGTTTTCTATGGCTGCGGCAACTGGCCCAAGTGTAACTTCATGAGCTGGGATGCTCCTGCGGGCGAAAACTGCCCCGAATGCGGCAAAGCTCTGTTCAAGAAAAAGACAGGTAAGCTGGTTTGCATGACCGAGGGCTGCGGATATGAAAAAACCGCTCCCGGAAAGAAAAAGAAATAATGGAAAAGGTTAAAATAATCGGCGGAGGCTTTGCCGGCGTTGAAGCGGCGTGGCAGCTTGCAAACAGAGGAATCAGCGTTGAGCTTTATGAAATGAAGCCCGTCAGATATTCTCCCGCCCATTCGTCACAGGGGCTTGCGGAGCTGGTTTGCTCCAATTCGTTCAAGGCGATGCGTTTGGGTTGCGCGGCAGGCATGCTCAAGGCAGAGATGGAGCTCATGGGTTCGCTCTGCGTTGAATGCGCAAAGGCAACGGCTGTTCCCGCAGGCGGCGCGCTTGCGGTTGACAGAGACAAGTTTTCCGCGTTGGTAACTGAAAAAATACTTTCCAGACCTGAAATCGAGCTTATAAGAGAAGAAGTAACGGAAATTCCCGACGGCGTTGCGATTATCGCCGCGGGGCCGCTCGCTTCCGAAGCTCTTTCCGAAAAAATCAAGGAGCTTTGCGGAGGCAGCCTGAGCTTTTTTGATGCGGCGGCACCGATTGTAACGGCGGAAAGCATCGACCTTGAAAGAGCGTTCATGCAGTCGAGATATGACAGAGGCGACCCCGATGATTATATCAACTGCCCGATGAACAAAGAGGAATACGAAGAATTTTATAACGCGCTTATAACTGCGGAATGCGCCCCGACCCATGAGTTTGACAAGCGAAAGGGCGTTTACGAGGGCTGTATGCCCATTGAGGTTATGGCATCGAGAGGGCACGACACAATCCGCTTCGGTCCCATGAAGCCCGCAGGGCTGCTTGACCCGAGAACGGGTCACAGACCTTGGGCAAATCTGCAGCTTCGCAAGGAAAATACAGCGGGAACAATGTATAACCTTGTGGGCTTCCAGACAAATCTGAAATTTCCCGAGCAGAAAAGGGTGTTTTCAATGATACCCGCTTTGAAGAATGCGGAGTTTGTGCGCTACGGCGTTATGCATCGCAACACCTTCATTGATTCGCCCCGTCTTATGGGCAGCGATTTCGGCTTCAAAGGGAAAGATGGCTTGTATTTTGCGGGGCAGATAACCGGAGTTGAGGGATATATGGAATCCGCCGCTTCGGGAATTCTTGCAGGCATAAATGCGGCAAACAGAGTTCTGGGCAAAGAAGAATTTCTCCCCTCTGAGCTCACAATGACGGGCGCACTTGCCCGCTATATCAGCGACGGCAGCGTTAAGAATTTTCAGCCCATGGGCGCATCCTTCGGGCTTTTGCCGCCGCTCGGCGAAAAAATCAGAGATAAAAAGCTCAGATATGAAACGCTTTCCGAAAGAGGCTTGAACAGCCTTAAAAATCAACTTGACAACGATTAATAAACGGTTCCAGAACCTATGGAGGAATGTTTTTAATGCTTGAAAAAGTTATTTCATTGATTTGCGAAGAACTCGGATGCGCCGACAATGAGGTTGACGGAGATACCCTTATCGGCGATATCGTGAGCGATGAGCTTGAAATCGAAGAGCTTGCACAGGCTCTTGAATCGGAATTTGAAGTTGAGCTCAGCGAAGAACTCGGCGCAGAAATCACGGTTGCCGAGCTTGCTGAGATGATTGAAAGTAATTCCTGAGAAAGGAAGAGAAAGATGAACGGAAATCTGGCGCAGCTGCAGAAAAATCTCGGCTACCGCTTCAAGGACGTATCCTTGCTTGAAACTGCGCTCACACATTCGTCATATGCAAACGAGAAGGGCGGCGGAACGGTTTGCAACGAGAGGCTTGAGTTTCTCGGCGACTCTATTCTCGGCTTTGTTTCGGCAAAGTATTTTTATGAGAATCTGGACTGTCCCGAGGGCGAGCTGACAAAGCACAGGGCGGCAAAGGTTTGCGAGAATGCGCTGTGTACTTTTGCAAAGGAATTGCAGGTCGGCGAAGCGCTCAATCTCGGCAAGGGCGAAATCCGCATGGGCGGCAGAGAAAAGCCGTCAATTCTTGCCGATGCATTTGAAGCGATTCTGGCGGCTGTATTTCTTGACGGCGGTCTTGAAGAAGCGGCAAAAATCGTGCTCCGATTCATTCCGAGGCACGATGCGCTTGACAAAGCCAAGGATTATAAAACGACCTTGCAGGAGATAATTCAGAGAAACCGCGAAGAGCATGTCGAATATGTGCTTGTTGATGCCGTGGGCCCCGACCATGACAAAACCTTCACCGTTGAGGTGCATCTTAACAGCAACGTTATCGGCAAGGGTATCGGCAAAAGCAAAAAGCTTGCGGAGCAGCAGGCGGCTAAAGAGGCTCTTGAGCTTATGGGAATAAAATGAAACATATAAATATTGCACTTTTTGTTGTGCATAAGGGCTGCCCGCATATGTGCTCTTTTTGCAATCAGCGGAGCATTTCGGGCAGCCTAAAGGATATAACCGCGGCTGATGTTCATGAAGCGGCGGCAACAGCAATTGCATCGCTTTCCGCAAACGAAGCGGCGGGCGGTGAAATCGCCTTTTTCGGCGGCAGCTTCACGATGGTTGAGCGTGAATATATGCTTTCACTGCTTGAAGCGGCATATAAATATGTTGAAAAAGGTGTATTCAAGGGCATACGCATTTCTACAAGACCCGACGGAATAAGCCGCGAAATTTGTCAAATCCTCAAAAAACACGGCGTGACTGCCGTTGAGCTCGGCGCACAGAGCCTTGATGACAGGGTGCTGCAGCTTAATGAAAGAGGTCACACCGCAAAGCAGGTTGAGGATGCAACACTTATGCTCAAAGAATACGGCTTTGAGGTTGGCTTGCAGATGATGACGGGGCTTTACGGCTCCGAGGATGCGGACAGCGTTGAAACCGCCGGAAAAATAATCGCGCTTGCGCCCGACACGGTGAGAATTTATCCCACGGTTGTCATAAAGGGCACAAAGCTTTGCGAGCTTATGAAAAGCGGTGTTTTTGTTCCGAAAGGAATCCCCGAAACGGTTGATTTGTGCGCAAAACTCATTCCTATGTTTGAAAATGCGGGAATAAAGGTTATCAGAGTCGGGCTTCACTCCGGCGGCGGAGTTGACGAAGGCTTTGCGGGCGGCGCATATCACCCCGCGCTTCGGGAGCTTTGCGAGGGCAGGATTTATTATAATCACGCGCTCGGAGAGCTTGAAAAACTTGGCGAAGGCAGCTATGTGCTTGCCGTTTCTCCGAAAGAAATCTCGAAAATGACAGGGCAGAAGAAAGAAAATCTGATAAGGCTTCGCGAAAAAGGCTATGATTGCACGGTCAGAGGTGCAGAGGGCCTTGCGAAGTATGAAATTGAAATACAGAGGTAGTCAGATGATATTAAAATCGCTTGAAATGCAGGGCTTCAAGTCCTTCCCCGACAAAACCGTGCTTGAATTCGGCAAGGGTATAACCGCCGTTGTCGGCCCAAACGGTTCGGGCAAGAGCAATATTTCCGACGCAGTGCGTTGGGTATTGGGTGAGCAGTCAACCAAAACCCTCCGCGGAGCAAAGATGGAAGACGTTATTTTCGGCGGCACAAGCCAAAGAAAGGCTTTGGGCTATGCCGAGGTTACTCTGCGCCTTGATAATGCGGACAGAAGCCTGAATAATTACGAAAAAGACGATGTTGCGGTCACCAGACGTTATTACCGCTCGGGTGAAAGCGAATATAAAATAAACGGCGAAATCTGCCGCCTGAGAGATATTCATGAGCTTTTCATGGATACGGGTCTCGGCAGAGACGGCTATTCGATGGTTGGCCAGGGCAGAATTGCCGACCTTGTTTCCGCGCGTTCAACTCAGCGCAGAGATATGCTTGAAGAGGCGGCGGGCATTTCCGCATTCCGCTACAGAAGAGCCGATGCCAACCGCAGGCTTGACCAGGCGGAAGAAAACCTTGTGAGGCTGCGCGATATTCTTGCCGAGCTTGAATCAAGAATCGGCCCGCTCAAAACGCAGAGCGAAAAAGCAATGAAATTCCTTGCCCTTGCCGATGAAAAGAAAACTCTTGAAATCGGCCTGTGGCTTCACACGATAGAGAAATCCAAAAACGGCCTGAGGGAGCAGGAGCACAAGCTTTCTCTTGCTTCGTCGCAGTATGAAAAAACCGAAAATGAGCTTGTTGACCTTATTGCTCAGATTGAGCAGGCAATCAAAGAGGGTCAGGAAATGACCCTTGAAATCGAGCGTCTTCGCCAGAGCATTGCGGACAGCGAGGAAGAAGCGGCGGTTATCAACGGCGAAATTGCGGTTGAAAAGAACACGATTGAGCATAACAATCAGACAATCGAGCGCATTCTCGGCGACATGGGCGACAGCGAGAGCTCGAAGGCGGAAATCGATGCTCAGATTGAGCAGGCGCAGTCAGATATTGCCGAAAAAGAAAAGGCTGTTGCATCAAAGAAGGAAGAGCTTGCCGCCGAGCTTCAGAGGCTCAATGATTTGCTCGGTCAGAACAGCGAAAACAGCGAAAAAGCCCGAGAAATCAGCGAAAAGATAACGGCTTCGGCTTTAAAGCTTGCGGATTTGAGGGTTGAAAAATCAACCGCCGAGTCTGCACGCCGCGAGCTTGCCGCAAGAATCGAAAACATCAACGAGGTTATCGAAACCAGAGGCGGAGTTATAACAACGCTTGAAAAAGAGATGGCAGAGGCTCAGAAGGAGCTTGACCGCGTCAATGCCGAAGCGGCTGAGCACGAAAACGCGCTCGACGGCTACAGAATGATTATCGGCACGAGAGCGGACAAGGTTGAACGCTTCCGCAAGGAGCTTGACGCGCTGAATCTTGACATATATCAGAAAAACGCAAGAATCAAGATGCTCGATGACCTTGAAAAGAATCTTGACGGCTATGCCGGCAGCGTTCAGAAGGTTATTAAAGAATCCAACAGAGGCGCAATCAAGGGCATCCACGGCACCCTTTCACAGCTCATAACCGCGCCTGCCGAATATGCCGTTGCAATTGAAACGGCTCTCGGCGCAGCAATTCAGAACATAGTTACAGACAATGAAAACACCGCCAAAAGGGCAATTAATTTCCTTAAGGAAAACAGAGCCGGCAGAGCAACGTTTTTGCCGCTGACCTCCGTTCAGCCAAGACCTTTCACGGAAAAGGGTCTTGAAAAATGCGAGGGCTTTGTTGATATGGCGGATAAGCTGCTTGAATTCGATTCCAAGTATTCGGGAATTATCGGCTCTCTTCTCGGCAGAACTGCGGTTGTTGACAACATCGACAACGGAATCGATATGGCAAAGAAATATTCCTACCGTTTCAAGATAGTTACTCTTGACGGTCAGGTGCTCAATGCGGGCGGTTCAATGACGGGCGGTTCGAGAGGCTCGGGTGCAGGCTTCCTCAGCAGGGCAACAGAGATAGAAAGCCTCAGAGAAAAGGTTGCCGCGCTTGAAAAGCAGCTTGACTCAAAGAATGAAAGCTTCAAAGCGGCTTCCGAGGAGCTTGCTCTTATTCAGGCAGAGCTTGAGGCGAGCGAAGCTGAGCTTATCAAGGCGCAGGAGGATATCATCCGCGCAGAAAGCGCACTGAATCTCATAAAAGACAGATATTCCGCCGCAAAGGGACATATCGGCGAGCTTGAAGCCGAAAAAGTGAGGGCGACCGAAAGAATTGCAGAGTCCGACAAGGCAGAAAAGAAGGCGGATGAAGAAATTGCCGCCGTTTCGGCTCAGAGCGAAAAGCTTAACGCACAGCTCAGCGAGCTTAATGCCGAAAAAGAATCAATCGACAAACTTCGCGAGGAATCGGCGGAGGTTCAGAATGGGCTCAACCTTGAAATCGTTGCTTTCAGCAAGGATATCGAGGCTGATAACGAAACGATTGCGGGTTGCCTTGAGCGCAAGCAGGCGTTCAGTCTCAGGGCGGATAAGCTTAACGAAGAGATTGAGCAGATTAAGCAGGAAAACGAGAAAACTCTCGCTCACATTGCCGAGCTTGAAGCAAAAACCGTTTCCATCCGCGAAAACTCGGTTAAAACCCGTGAAAGAATAGAAGTGCTTATAAACAAGCGCACAGAGGGCGAAGCAAGAAGCACTTCGTTGCGCACGAAAGAGCGCGAAATGACTGCAGAGAGAGAAAAACTCGGCGGCGAGCTTGCAAGGCTTGAAGAACGCCGCGATTCAATGCAGAGAGAGCTTGAAACGGCGCAGAACAAGCTTTATGATGAATATCAGCTCACCCTGCGCGAAGCTGCAGATATGAACATTGTTCTTGACGATATTCCCAAGGCTCAGCGCACATTGCAGGAAATCAAGAATAAAATCAGAGCTCTCGGCAGCGTAAACGTAGGCGCGGTTGAGGAATACAAAGAAGTTTCCGAACGCTATGAATACATGAGCGGTCAGATAGGCGACATTGAAAAATCCAAAGAGGAGCTTGAAAAGCTTATCGAAGAGCTGACAGGCAAAATGGCGGAGCGCTTCAGAGAGCAGTTCAGACGAATCAACAACAACTTCACAGAAACCTTCAAGGATTTGTTTGACGGCGGACGCGCGGAGCTTGTGCTTGACGACCCGCAGGATGTTCTTGAATGCAACATTAACATCCGCGTTCAGCCCCCCGGAAAGAATGTTCAGAATATTGACCTGCTTTCGGGCGGCGAAAAGGGACTTGCCGCAATTGCACTGCTGTTTGCAATTCTCAAAGTAACTCCCGCTCCGTTCTGTATTTTTGACGAGGTTGAGGCGGCGCTCGACGATATCAACGTCAGCCGCTACGCCCAGTATGTCAGGGGCATGACAAACAATACTCAGTTCATTCTTATCACTCACAGAAGGGGAACAATGGACGAGGCGGACATGCTTTACGGCGTAACGATGCAGGAAAAGGGCGTTTCAAAGCTTCTTGAACTCAAAACAGCCGAAATGGCGAAAAAACTTGGTCTTGAGTAAGCAAACGGATTTATTTGTCTGAAAATTGCTTATTATGACAATTGTAACACTTGATTATTCAAAATTTGCATGATATAATAAAACAGTAAAATTAGGCAGCAGCAGAAAAGAGTTGCTGAAAAGGAGGATAAAAATGTCAAACCACGGTATTATTAATTACCCCGATGCGCAGGCTGTTCAGAAGCAGCTTGACGAACTTATTAAGAAGCCTATCTATTCAATCAGCCCCGAGGCTCTCAAAAAGTATGAGGAAGAATATTTTGACAAGAAGTGTGCAAAGTCAAAGGAAATGATTGAAGAAGCAAAGCAGATTATTCCCGGCGGTGTTCAGCATAACCTTGCTTTCAACTATCCGTTCCCCCTTGTTTTCACAAAGGCAGAGGGTGCATATCTTTATGATATCGACGGCAACAAATACTATGACTTCCTTCAGGCAGGCGGTCCCACCGTTCTCGGCAGCAATCCTCCTGCAGTTCGTGAAAAGGTTATTGAGCTTCTCAACACCTGCGGCCCTTCAACAGGTCTTTTCCACGAATATGAATACAAACTCGGCAAGAAGATTTCCGAGCTTATCCCCAACGTTGACATGTTCCGTATGCTCGGTTCAGGTACAGAAGCTTGTATGACAGCTATCCGTGTTGCACGCCTTGCAACAGGTAAGAAGAAGATCCTCAAGATGGGCGGTGCTTACCACGGTTGGTCAGATCAGCTTGGCTACGGTATCCGTGTTCCCGGCTCAAAGTGGACTCAGGCAACAGGTGTTCCTCTGTTCTGCTTCAGAGACACAGAAGAATTCTTCCCCGGCGACCTCAATGACCTTGAAAGAAAGCTCAAGGCAAACAGACTCAAGGGCGGCACAGCAGCAGTTATGCTTGAGCCCGTTGGTCCCGAAAGCGGTACAAGACCCGTTGACAAGAACTTCTGCAAGGGCGTTGAGCAGCTTTGCCGCAAGTACGGCGCTCTCCTTATCTTTGACGAAGTTGTTACAGCTTTCCGCGTAAGCATGAGCGGTGCTCAGGGCTATTTTGGTTGCTCACCCGATCTCACCGTATTCGGTAAGGTTATGGCAGGCGGCTATCCCGGCGCAGGCGGTCTCGGCGGCAAGAAAGAATACATGAAGTATCTCGGCGCAGGTCTTGACGACACAGGTAAGAAGATTAAGAAGGCTTTCTGCGGCGGCACAATGAGTGCTAACCCCCTCAGCTGTATCGCAGGCTACACAATGCTTGAAGAAATGGAAAAGGCTGATGCTTGCTACAAGGCAGCTCTTATGGGCGACAGACTCACAGCAGGTCTTCAGGAAATCATCAAGAAGAGAAATCTTCCCTTCGTTGCATTCAACCAGGGCTCAATCTGCCATCTTGAAACAGTAGGTACCCTTAACTTCTCCATCAACTGGAGCAAGCCTTGGGGCATTCCCGGCGTTCTCAGCGCAACATCTGCACGTAAGAAGGAAATGACCCACATGGGCGCAGCTTATATGGCAGAAGGTCTCGTAACTCTCGCAGGCAGCCGTCTCTATACCAGCGCTGCTTACACAGAGGAAATGATTGACGATGCAATTGCAAGATTCGACAGAGTATTTGAGAATATCACTATTATCGACAATAAATAATTAACAACCACGGCGGGATACCCGATATCCCGCCTTATTTTAAATAATCCGAAAGGAAAACCTACCATGGACGTTTTAACCGCTAAACAGCTTGTTATAGAAGCAGGCGAAAGACTCGTTGAAACAGGTCTTATTGCAAGAACATGGGGCAACGTAAGCTGCCGTGTTGATGATAAAACCTTTGTTATAACTCCCAGCGGCAAGCCCTATATAGGTCTCACCCCCGATGATATCGTTGAGGTTGCAATCAACACTCTCGAATGGGGCGGCAACGTTAAGCCTTCATCCGAAAAGGGCATTCACGCCGAAGTATACAAGCAGTTCCCCGAAGCTAATTTTGTTATCCATACCCATCAGAAAATCGCTTCCGCAGTCAGCTCCCTCTCAAACGGAATTGAAAAGGTGGCAGGCGAAGCCGCAAAGCTTATCGGTGACAGAATTTTCCTCGGCGGATACGGCTTGCCCGGCACAAAGAAGCTCAAGAAAGGCGTTACAAATGCTCTCAGGCTCAGCCCCTCAAAGGCAGTTATCATGGCGCATCACGGCGCGCTTTGCTTCGGCAAGGACAGCGAAGAGGCTTTTCAGGTTGCAAATTCGCTTGAATCCGTATGCTCCGACTATATTCTCAATGCCGCAAAAACCAGGCTCGGTTTAAAGTCGGACAATCTTGGCGATTTCTGTACTGAAATGGCAGACAAGCTTGCAAAATCCGAAAAAACTGTTGAAATTGATGAAACAATGCTGTATAATAGCACATGCAACAGAGAAAGCGGCGAAATTGTTTTCACAAACAAGGCTGCCGGCTCTGAAGTTTCAATGCCTATCAACGGTGCGGCATCAGTTATCGGCAACAGTGCTGAAATCATGCTTGCTCACAAAGATATCTATGATGCTTGCCCCAATTTCAATAATATTATCCATAACGCTTCAAGCGAGGTTGTTGCCGCTTCAAGGCTCGGCAAAACAATGAAGCCTCTGCTTGATGACTTTGCTCAGATTTGCGGCCCCACCGTCAAATGTGCAAAAGCTCCCAAATATGCCGCAAAGAAAATCAAGAATAAGAACGCCGTTCTTATCAAGGACATGGGTGCTCTTTGCTGCGGCACAAATGAGGGAGATGCTCAGGCGGTTGACATGATTATGAGCAAAAGCAGCCTTACCTTGCTTACAACCAAGATTTTCGGCAAGGCAAAGGCAATCAATCCTGCCGAAGCATGGATCATGAGAATTGTTTATACTCTCAAATATTCCAAGCAGGCAGAGAAATGATTTTTTATTAATTAATTTGACCACTACCATCTTTTGTCCCCCCCGTTTTATACGAGAAAAATCCGAGGCCGTGAGCCTCGGCTTTTTCTTTATACAGATAAATTTTTGTTGAAAAACAACCGCTTACGTATTATCATAAAGGTAAGGGAGGCGATGCTTTGAAATTAAAAAGAATAGCGGCAATTCTGTTGGTTTTTGCGATTTTAACGGGCGGCGTTACTGTTGTCAAAGCCGCTGAAGAAACAGCCGACGAACCGAACGCACAGACAACAAGCGGCTTTTCCGAAGAATCAACGCAGGAAGAAACCGATACGGAGCAAACGGAAACAACAACCGAAGCAGGGGAATCGGCAGAGGAACCCTCGGAAGAAAACGCACAAGAGAATAACAGCGTTGCGGAAATGTCGATATGCACAAGAGCATCGGGATTCCCTGCTTATTTTCATGTTTGGATTTATATTCACAACATTTCCGAAGAAACGCTCAGAATAGGCGCATATGATCTGCCGGCGGGCGAGGGCGTTTCGGTCGGAAGCTGGGGAATGATGTTCACCGATATGTGGGGCGTTTATTACAATGTTGAGTCCTTTGCGGCGGCGGGAAGAGATTCGGGCGATTATTATTCGCTCACAAAGCAATTAACTCTTGAAGAAGTTGGAGAAGTAGGCGAAGAAGTGCGCCGCTTCAACTATTGGGACCCGTTTTTCAACTGCACCGTTTTTGCCTACAGAGTGTGGAACTGTGTTGACGGCAGCTGGCTTTTTCCGCTTCCGCTTCCGTGGATAACTCTTCTTCAGCTTGCGATATATGGCGGCGGAACGCACAAGCTTGAAATGTTTGTGCCCGAAGAGGGTTGCGTTTTTCGCCAGAAGGGTTGGGGCGATGAAGCCGTTTTGGTTAAAACGGAGGATTGGGCACTCCGGTCAATTGTTGCAAACGTTTGAAAATCAAATGTTACAATTAAATTTCGATAGTTTTTTTGTATTCTCTTGACTATTTTTAAAATAAGATATATTATAATAGTGTATGATTATTCAAGGAGGAATAACAAATGAAAGTATTTATGATTGGCGGCACAGGTCTTCTCGGCTGCGAAGCAGCAAGAATTTTTATCGAAAGAGGCCATCAGGTAAAGAGCGTTGCTCTTCCCCCTCTCCCCGAAGGCGCTCCCATTCCCGAGGAAATGGAGCTTGAATTCTGCAACATCTACGAGAAGTCAGATGAAGAAATCAAGGCTATCATGGCAGGCTGCGACTGCTTTGTTTTTGCAGCAGGTATCGACGAAAGAGTTGAATTCCCCGCACCCGTTTATGATGCATATTACAAATATAACATAGCTCCTCTTAAGAGAATTCTTCCTCTCTGCAAGGAAATCGGCATGAAGAACGCTGTTATTCTCGGCTCATATTTTGCATATGCTGCAAAGGAATGGCCCGAAATGGAGCTCACAAAGAAGCATCCCTATATCAAGAGCCGTATCGACCAGGAAGAGGTTGCATTCTCATTTGCTGACGAGAATTTCGATGTAGCTGTTCTCGAGCTTCCTTATATTTTTGGCACACAGCCCGGCAGAAAGCCCGTTTGGGTTATCCTCATCGAACAGATTAAGATGATGGATAAGCTTCCCATGACAATGTATCCCGGCGGCGGCACAGCTATGCTTACAGTCCGTCAGGTTGGCGAGGTTATCCTTGGCGCGGCTGGGAAATCAAAGGGCGCAAAGGCATGGCCTATCAGCATGTATAACCAGACTTGGGTTGAATTCCTTAAAATCGTTTATGCTGCAAGAGGCATGGGCGAAAACAGAAAGATTCTCAGCATTCCCGCTTGGATGATGAGAATGGGTCTCGGCAAGGTTAAGAAGGAATATGCCGAAAAGGGCATTGAAAGCGGCATTGATGTTGACGGTCTTGCAGACATCATGGCACGCAACCTTTTCATCGACAGAAAGTATTCTGTTGAGCTTGGCGCAACAGAGGACGATATCAAGGCTGCCATCACAGATTCAATCAAGGTCAGCCAGGCTGTTTATGACGGCACAGCCAAGCTCCTTGAAATGAAGGGCGAATAATAAATTTGAATGCGCAATGCGGAATAAATTTGTTCCCGATTATGTGAAAGCGCAAACAGAAATTCCGATTAAATAAAGGGGGTTGTTTTTAACAGCCCCTTTTTTTGAGTAAAGCACAAAGAATTCGGTCACAGGCGGAGCCTGTCCTTAATTCCGAATTCCAGATTTATAAGGTGATAAATTATGTCTCAGTTAAAAATGTATTGGCTCAAAGGCACTCCCGTAAGAGATCTTGAGCTTCCCGAAGGATATTCAATTGTAAATTATAAAGACTGCATTGAAGATAAAGCGGCATGGGTTGAATGCTGCAAAAACGGCCTTGTCGGCGATGATACCGCTCCCGAATTCTTTGACGAATGCGTTGCTGATGTTGATGACTGCGTACCCGAAGAGGACGTTTTCTTCATCGACCACGAAGGCAGACATGTGGGCACTATCTCCGCAATTTACCACCCTGAAGAGAAAGAGGGTCAGGTGCACATGGTAGGCATCGTGACCGAATACAGAGGCAAGGGCCTCGGCAAATATATCAACAATGTTGCTGTTAAAAAGCTTGCCGCTCAGGGTGCGGATTATATTTACCTTACCACCGATGAATGGAGATTCGGCGCTGTAAAGAGCTATCTTACCGC
>JAZLCS010000154.1:0-7343 GCA_045614385.1 Acutalibacteraceae bacterium
CCCATCGAAGTGCTTTTTTCTTCGCCATACGACAGTATGCCATCAGAAAAGAAACACTCCGCTGAATCAAAACTGCGACCTTTTCGGTGCTTCGCAGTTTTGAAAGAGCAGATTTTTGTCACAGCAAGGCAAAAATCTGCAGAAATATGAGGGCTATTTCAAGGATTTTTAACGCAGATGTGGCAGAAATATGCCTTTCAAAACCGTATGTAGTTCGAGTCTTTTCACTCTAGAGTGACGGGAATAATCCGAACTGTGTTTTTTATCGGATAATTTCCGCCTTTTCTTCGTTAAAATACTCGCAAATCCGTCAAGGATTTGCTCCGTTTTGTGCCTTGATAAACCAAAAATTCTCACGATAAAAAATCTTCGACCTGAAAGCGGAGGATTTTAAAATGATTTTTGGCGGTTGAGTGAGCAGGAAGGCTGACGCCTTTCAATCACGAAACGCCGAAAAGCGTTGGAAAGACTCGCTTTCAGGCATAGTTCGGATTGCTCCCATCACTCTAGAGTAAAACAACAAAAGCACCTCCGGGAAATACGGAGATGCTTTGAAATTTACAAAAAGATATAAATTACATCAATTGCAAACAAACAAAACGGCTCTCCGCTTTTTTGAATTAATCGTCATTGCCATCTTGTTCGCACGCCTTTCTGCAATTTTTTATTTATTGTAACAATACAAGAATAATTTGTCAACCGTTTTTGATTTTGTCACAAAAGTACGGTGTGATTTTTGCAAAACTTATTATAATATTGACGAATCAAAAAAAAATTGTTATACTTACTTTGTATTTTAATTAAAAGGAGTGTTCCTAATGGCAAAAAGCATACAGGATATTCTGGCAATCATTAAAGAAAATGACATAAAGATGGTTGACTTCAAGATGGTTGATATCAATGGTCAGTACCGTCACGTCACCATCCCCGCAGAGAATTTTTCAGAGGACACCATGAAGAGCGGCATCGGCTTTGACGCTTCAAACTACGGCTATGCTGTTGTTGAAAAAAGCGACATGGTATTTATCCCCGACCCCGACACCGCTGTTATTGACCCCTTCTGCGACATTGCAACCCTCTCGATGACGGGTAATGCAATGATTATCGATTCTCCCGAAAACCGTCCTCTCGCTCAGTATCCCCGCAACATCATCAAGGCAGCTGTTGAATACATGAAAAACAGCGGCATTGCAGATGAAATGAAGATTCTTCCCGAATTTGAATTTTATCTTTTCGACGATGTCAGATGGAATGTTGACGGAAAATATATCGGCGCATCCGTTGATGCAAGCCAGTCCTATTGGAATTCGAATAACGACGGCCTCGGCGTTGTTGTTCCGAAGCAGAAAAACTACCATATTGCAAAGCCTTTTGACACTTCATACGAATGCCGCAGCGAAATGTGCATGCACATGAAGGATGCAGGCATTGATATTAACTATCATCACCCCGAAGTGGCAGCTTCCGGCCAGTATGAAATCGAACCTCAGCTGGGTGAAGTTGTTCACATGGCTGACGCTTCAATGATGATTAAATACATTATCCACAATACCGCTCTTAAATACGGCAAAACCGCAACATTCATGCCCAAGCCCATCTACGGCGAAGCAGGCAGCGGCATGCACGTTCACATGATTCTTTTCAAAGACGGTGAACCCATATTCTCAGACGACAACGGCTATTCACATCTGAGCGAAACAGCTCATTATTTCATGGGCGGTCTTCTTAAACATATCGGTGCTCTCTGCGCTATCACAAACCCCAGCACAAACTCTTTCAAGCGCCTTGTTCCAGGCTTTGAAGCACCCGTAACCGTTGGCTACGCAACCTCAAACAGAAGCGCGGTTATCCGTATCCCCGCTTATGCAAAGAGCCCCGACAAGCGCAGATTCGAGCTTCGCAACCCCGACGCTACCTGCAACCCCTATTTCTGCTATGCGGCAATTCTCATGGCAGGTCTTGACGGCGTTAAAAACAAAATTGATCCCCATGCAAACGGTTGGGGTCCCTATGACTTTAACCTCTATCACCTCAGTGATGAAGAAAAAGCAAAGCTCACCCAGCTTCCCACATCTCTTCCCGAAGCTCTTAACGCTCTTGAAGCTGATTACGCTTTCCTCACCGAAGGCGGCGTATTCCCCGAAGAGCTTATCAAAAAGTTCATTGATTCGAAGAGAGCGGAATGCAGCCAGCTTGCGGCTATCCCCCATCCCGCTGAATTTGATAAGTATTACAATCTTTAATCCATAAAATGCCATGCCGGATAAGGCTGCGGGCCGAAACGCCTATAGCTTTATCCGGCTTATTATTTTATAATTATAAGTTGCCACGGCCGGTTATTTGTGATATACTCAAACTATTCTATATGATTAATACGGAGTGATGATAATGAATAAACTTTTATCCGCTTCTCTGATGTGTGCAGATTTAACCAAACTGCGCGATTCAATTGCAGAGCTTGAAAATGCAGGCATAGACTATCTGCATCTTGATATAATGGACGGTTGCTTTGTGCCTAACATTACATTGGGTTTTGACCTTGTTAACGCAATTAAAGATATTACGGACATACCTCTGGATGTTCATATGATGGTTAACGAGCCGTCGCGTTTCATTGACAGAATGAATCTCGGCAAAAACGACATTCTGTGTGTTCATTATGAATCAGATTTGCATGTTCAGCGCACTCTTGCCCGGATTCGCGGCAAAGGCTGCAAAACAGGACTGGCTCTTAATCCTCAAACACCTGTCGGTTGCATGCAGCATCTTACGGAATATATCGATATGGCTCTCATTATGACCGTCAGCCCGGGCTTTGCAGGGCAAAAAATGTTTGCCGGTGCAGAAGCAAAAACAAAACTGGCGCGCGAGCTTCTTAACGAATGGGGCTGTGCGGATATACCGATTGAGGTTGACGGAAATATAAGCCCCGAAAACGGAAAAAAGCTCAGTCTTTGCGGAGCTGATATCTTTGTTCTCGGCACGAGCAGTCTTTTCATAAAAGACAAGGATATGAAACAGTCCGCAGCAGAATTCAGGGCGGTTGTTCAGGAGGAGCTTCATGTATAAAAGCATTAATGCCGCTGTTGTCGGAAGCATAAACATGGATTTTATTATGAAAATGCAAAAAGTTCCCGATGTGGGCGAAAACCTTGTCGGAACAACCTACGGTTATGCCAACGGCGGAAAGGGTGCAAATCAGGCAACGGCACTTTCGCGGCTCGGTGCTGCCGTGAAAATGATCGGAAAGGTTGCAGACGATGCAAACGGACGCAAACTGCTCGAAAACCTCACTGCAAACGGAATTGATGTTTCAGGTGTATCAACTGCAGGCTCTCAGACGGGTCTTGCCGCGATTATTCTTGACGGTGAAGGCAGAAACAGAATTGTTGTTTATGAAGGCGCAAATGCGGAAATAATCCCTTCGGAAGCCGCGGAATGCATAACAGATGACCTTAATCTTTTACTTGTTCAGTTTGAAACAAATGAAGATGTTGTTGTTGAATGCGTAAACCGCGCAATCCAAAAAGGTATTACAACGGTTATCGACTGCGGTCCTGCCAAAAATTTTGCTCTTGAAAAAATGCAGGGCGCGGATATCATTTCCCCCAACGAAAGCGAAACAAAAGCATTGACGGGTATTTTCCCGAACAGCGAAGATGATATTATCTGCGCATCAAAAATTCTTTTGGACAGAAGCAAAGCTCAGTTTGCCGTGCTTAAACTCGGCGAAAGAGGGTGTTCTGTCTGGAACGGCAGTGAGTTGCGCATAATACCCGCATATCCGAGCAAGGTGGCAGACACAACAGCCGCGGGAGATTGCTTTACGGCGGCAATGGCTTTGGAATTTAAGCGCAGCGGAGATATCTATGCAGCCTGCGACCTGGGCAACAAAGCGGGAAGCATCGCGGTCAGCCGCATGGGTGCGGCAGCTTCCATGCCTACGCTGAATGACCTTTTGATATTTTAAACAAGTGAACTTTTAATGGCAACACTTGTTTGGCGTGTTGTATATTAAATCAATATTCATGCATAAAAAGCATAATATTATGTAAGTTTTACTCTTGACTTATAAGGCTGAATTGCAATATAATTGAATATCATCGATTTTTATAAAGTTTAGGAGGATGGATATGGGAATGACAATAGGTCAGAAGCTGATAAAGAGCCATCTTGTCAGCGGAGAAATGATACCCGGCACAGAAATCGGTCTTAAAATTGACCAGACTCTTACCCAAGATGCAACGGGCACAATGGCATACCTTGAATTTGAGGCAATGGGCGTTGAAAGAGTGCGCACAGAGCTTTCTGTTTCATATATCGACCACAACACGCTTCAGAACGGATTTGAAAATGCGGACGACCACAGATTCATTCAAAGCGTTGCAAAGAAAAGAGGTCTTCTTTTCTCAAAGCCCGGCAACGGAATTTGCCACCAGCTTCATCTTGAACGCTTTGGCAAACCCGGCAAAACTTTAAACGGTTCAGACAGCCACACCCCCACGGGTGGCGGCATCGGCATGCCTGCCATCGGCGCAGGCGGTCTTGATGTTGCTGTCGCAATGGGTGGCGGAACATATTACACAACAATGCCTAAGATGACACTTGTCCGTCTTTCGGGTAAGCTTTCACCCTGGGTCGGTGCAAAGGACATCATCCTTGAAGTTCTTCGCATCATGAGCGTCAAGGGCGGCGTTGGCAAGATTATTGAATACGGCGGCGAAGGCGTCAAAACTCTTTCCGTTCCCGAAAGAGCAACCATCACAAACATGGGTGCAGAGCTTGGTGCAACAACATCCGTATTCCCCTCACACGAAATAACCAAGGCATTCCTCAAGGCACAGGGCAGAGAAGATGACTGGACAGAGCTTCTTCCCGATGCCGATGCGGAATACGACGAAATCATTGATATTGACCTTTGCAAGCTTGCTCCCATGGCTGCTATGCCTCATATGCCCGACAACGTTAAAACCGTTGAAGAAATCGGCAACATTGAAATCAGCCAGGTTTGTATCGGTTCATGCACAAACTCATCCCTGCTTGACCTTCTCAAGGTTGCGGCTATACTCAAGGGCAAAAAGGTTGCTCCCAATGTAAGCCTCACAATTTCACCGGGTTCAATGCAGGTTCTCAATATGCTTTCGCTCAACGGCGCACTTTCGGACATCCTCTGTGCAGGCGCAAGACTTCTTGAATGCTCCTGCGGTCCCTGCATCGGTATGGGTCAGTCACCTCAGTCAAAGGGCGTTTCACTCCGTACTTTCAACAGAAACTTTGAAGGTCGTTCAGGTACAGCGGATGCAGGTATCTATCTTGTAAGCCCCGAAGTTGCAGCGGCATCAGCTATCACAGGTTATCTTACAGACCCGAGAACACTCGGCGAAATGCCTGAAATCACAATGCCCGAAAGATTTATCATTAATGATAATATGATTGAGCATCCTGCAAGCGTTGAGGATGCAGACGGCGTTGAAATTAAATACGGTCCTAACATAAAGCCGTTCCCCACAAGCGTTGAGCTTCCCGAAGATATTGAAGCACCCGCAATTCTCAAGGTTGGTGACAATATCACAACCAACCATATCATGCCCGCAGGCGCAAAGATTCTTCCCTATCGTTCAAACATCCCCTTCCTTTCAAATTTCTGCTTCAAGCAGTGCGATGAGCACTTTGCAGAACGCTGCAAGGCTGCAGGCAAGGGATTTATCATCGGCGGCGCAAACTACGGTCAGGGCTCATCCAGAGAACACGCTGCTCTTGTTCCCCTTTATCTCGGAATCAAGGCCGTTATCGCTAAATCATTCGCAAGAATTCATTGCGCAAACCTCATAAACGCAGGCATTATGCCTTTCACCTTTGCAAATCCCGATGATTACGACAAGATTGATACCGATGATATCCTTGCCCTCAACGGTATCAGAGAAAACATCAAGAACGGCGCAAAAGTTATTCTTGAAAACGTAACCAAGGGTGAAAAATACGAGCTTGCATATGATTATTCCGACAGACAGACCGCGATGATTCTTGACGGCGGACTGCTCAACTACACAAAGAACATCGGTAAATAAGGAGAAATAAACATGACTGAAGTACAGATTAAGGCCGCTGTTGAAAAGTTTGAAGCTCTTATCAGAGAGCAGGATGCAAGAAGCGATGCAATTAAACAGCAGGGCGATTTCATTGATTATTCAACTCTTGACAAACTCACAATCGGCGTTTGCGGCGGCGACGGCATCGGCCCCATCATCACAAACGAAGCTGCAAGAGTTCTTGAATTCCTTCTTAAGAAAGACGTTGAAGCAGGCAAAATCGAGTTCAAGACAATTGACGGTCTTACAATCGAAAACCGTGTTGCAGTCAACAAGGCAATTCCCGATGACGTTCTTGAAGAGCTCAAGAAATGCCCCGTTATCCTTAAGGGACCCACAACCACTCCTCAGGCAGGCGACCCCTGGCCCAACATCGAATCAGCTAACGTTGCGATGAGAAAGGCTCTTGACCTTTTTGCAAATCTTCGCCCCGTTAAGGTTCCCGAAGAAGGCATTGACTGGACATTCTTCCGCGAAAACACCGAGGGTGCATACGCCGTCGGTTCAAAGGGTATCAACATCACTGACGACCTTGCAATGGACTTTGTTGTTACAACCACAGAAGGCACAAAGAGAATTGCAAAGCTTGCATATGACTATGCAAGAAGAAACAAGAAGGACAGAGTTTCCATTATTCAGAAAGCCAATGTTATCAAAACAACAGACGGCAAGTTCCTCAATCTCTGCAAGGAAGTCGGCAAAGATTATCCTGAAATAACAACCGATGAATGGTATATCGATATCACAACAGCAAAGCTTATCGATAAGAAAAGAAGAACAGATTTCAAGGTTTTCGTTCTCCCCAATCTTTACGGCGACATTATCACCGACGAAGCTGCTGAATTCCAGGGCGGCGTAGGCACAGCAGGCAGCGCAAACATCGGCAAGAAATATGCAATGTTTGAAGCTATCCACGGCTCTGCTCCCAGAATGATGAGAGAAGGCAGAGGACAGTATGCTGACCCCTGCTCAATGCTCAGAGCAGCAGTTATGCTTCTTTCACACATCGGCAAGCAGGCTGAAGCAGACAAGCTTGAAAGAGCTCTCGATATCTGCATGTATGAAGAAAAGAAGCTTAAAATTACAGGCAGAGCAGACGGTGCAACATGCGAGGATTTCGGCAACTACGTTATGGAAACACTCACAACTCTTTGATATATAATATAATGTAATATTATAAAGAACGACCCCCGAAAAGGCATTATTCCTTTTCGGGGGTTATGTTATTTTATAGAAACCAGATATTCCTTTTCT
>JAZLCS010000155.1:0-10785 GCA_045614385.1 Acutalibacteraceae bacterium
GCAACGCTCTTGCAAGGTCAAGGTTGCTTTCGTGCTTCAGATGAAGAGCATTATAACGCGCATCGTCACAGCTTGTAAACTCCGCAAGCCTTTCCAGCACCTTGTCAAATTCAAGAGATTTCGAGTGTTTTTTAAAAGAATTAAGCATTTTCTTCCTCTTGTGTTTCTTCTTCGTTTTCTTCCTGCGTTTCGGTAACAATCTCGCCGCTTTCATCCGTAACGGCTTCTGTTGTTATAACTTCGCCGTTTTCATCTGTTTCGGGAACGCCTGTTGTTTCAAGCTGAGCTGTTGTTTCGGCGGGTATAGTTGTTTCTTCCTCTGTTTCGGGCGCACGGGTGGATTCGGTTGTTCCGATAACCTCCTGGCCGTCAACAGACTGGATAGATGCAATATACATGCCGCCACTGCGTTCGCGCAGGGTTATTTTCATATATTTGTCGGGTTCCGGGGCAGTGTATTCGCCGTCTTCAATCTGAACCCATGCACGGTTGCCTATGTATCCCACGCTGAGAATGACGGAGCTGCCCTGCTTTTCGATTTCATAAACCTTCGGAGTGTATGCGGATTCAACGCCCGTGATGGGAAGAATATAACTTTTTAATGCCGCATCATAGGTTATTTCGTATTCGCTCATATCAATTGAAGAATGAAGCGAAGCAATGTCGATTTCAGTTCCGAAAAGGCTGATGAAGTATTGCTCAATATCAGCTTGGGGAACAACGATTCCGAAGGTGTCACCCTCAGAATAAGGATATTTATCCGCACCTTCATCGCTCATGAGCAATGCCCAAACGGCGCTGTTGAGAAGCTGAGAAACATCAGCCTGAGTCAGATCATCAAACGGGTCGGGGTCAAACATAACAACAGGAGTGAGCATTTCTTCATATTCCTGTTTCTGAGCGGTTTTGTCCGTGAAATTGCGGACAGTGTCAATTGAAAAATTGATAACCGCTATAAGTCCGATAACGGCAAGGATGCTTGCAATGATTCCGATGGGGAATGCAAGTGCATTTTTTTTGCCGTTTTTCTGCTTTTTTCTTGGCATTTGAATTTCTCCCTTATCTTATTTGTCCGTTGCCGCTGATAACGTATTTTGAGCTTACCATGTGCGCAACGCCGAGAGGACCTCTCGCGTGGAGTTTTTGGGTTGAGATTCCTATTTCTGCGCCGAAACCGAATTCGCCGCCGTCGGTGAATCTTGTTGAAGCGTTAACATAAACCGCAGCCGCATCAACCTCTGCTTTGAATTTTTCGGCAGCTTCGTAGCTGTCTGTTATTATCGCTTCGCTGTGGCCGGTGCCGTATTGTGAAATGTGGCTGACGGCTTCGTTGATATCTTCAACAACCTTAACGCTGATTTTATAATCAAGATATTCTGTTGACCAGTCCTCATCTGTTGCGGGAACGGCATAGGGCAGAATTTCGCAGACGGCTTCATCGCCTTTGATTTCAACATTTTTTTCTTTGAGTTTTTCGCCGATTGCAATGAGAGCCATTTCTGCAATCTCCTTGTGAACAAGCAGACTTTCGCATGCGTTGCAGACCGAAACCCTTGAAGCCTTTGCATTTGCAACGATTTCGGCAGCCATTGCGATGTCTGCATCGCTGTCAACATAGATATGGCAGTTGCCGACTCCTGTTTCGATAACGGGAACGGTTGCATTTTCAACAACAGAGCGTATAAGCCCTGCGCCGCCTCTGGGAATAAGCAGATCAACATATCCGTTAAGCTTCATAAGCTCGGTTGTTGCCTGCCTTGAAATATTATCTATTAAAATAATGCAGTCCTCAGGCAATCCCGCTTCAACAAGTGCCGAGCGCATGGCGGATGCAATCGCTTTATTGGAATTTATTGCTTCCTTGCCGCCTTTGAGAATAACGGAATTGCCGGCTTTCAAGCAGATAGCGGCGGCGTCGGCGGGTACGTTGGGTCTTGCTTCAAAAATAACCGCAATAACTCCGATGGGAACTGAAACCTTTTCTATTTTCAGTCCGTTGGGTCTTGTTTCGCCCCAAAGAACTCTGCCGACGGGGTTTTCGCTTGCGGCAACCTGACGCAGACCCTGAGCCATGTTCGCTATTCTGTCGTGAGTGAGAGTCAGGCGGTCAATCATCGCCTGAGAAATGCCTGCATCCGCCGCTGCACGGATATCTTTTGAGTTTTCTTCAAGAATGAAAGCTGTGTTTTTTTCAAGAGCAGATGCGATTTTTTCGAGTGCCCTGTCGATTGCCGCTCCGCCCGCCTTTGCGAGAATTTTTTGCGCCGCCTTTGAGCGCACGCCTGTGTTAATCATTTCGCTCATTTATTTTCACCTCTGTGCTTTGAAAAGAGTTCCTATCTGTCTGCCGTCAAGAAGTTTGTATATCTCCTCGGGATCTGAGCCGTTCATAACAACGGTGTTGATTCCTGCAGCCGTTGCAATCTGAGCCGCATGAAGCTTTGTTATCATACCGCCCGTGCCTCTGTTTGTGCCCGTGCCGCCCGCGAGAGCCAGAATTTCGTCGGTTATTTCTTCGACGCTGTGTATAAGATAAGCGTTCTCGTCTTCTCTGGGATTTGCGCTGAAAAGGCCGTCAATATCCGTAAGAATAACAAGTGTGTCCGCATCAACAATCTTGGCAACGTGAGCCGAAAGGCTGTCATTATCGCCGAAAACGATTTCTTCAACGGCAACGCTGTCATTTTCGTTAACGATTGGGATTGCGCCGTATTCAAAAAGCTTCATGAATGAGTTGTGAAGATTTTTATGTCTTTCTTCATTCTCAAAGTCGTCTTTTGTGACCAGAAGCTGGCCGGTTATGTTTCCGTATTCCCCGAAAAATTTGTCATAAAGGAACATCAGCTCGCACTGACCGACCGTTGCGGCAGCCTGCCTGCCGGGTGTGTCCTGCGGTCTTTCTTTAAGACCGAGCTTGCCTACGCCGACACCGATTGCGCCCGATGTGACGAGCGCTACTTCAATGCCTGCATTTTTCAGGTCGCTGAGCACCTGAGCCAGCTTTGACATGCGGCGGATATTTATTTTGCCTGTGTCATATGTCAGCGTTGATGTGCCGACCTTGACAACAATGCGTCTGACATCAGTTTTATTAATCATTTTGCATTACTTCCTTGGTTTGCTGAATTCAATATTTCTTTATATGATTTTTCACTTGCGGTTTTGCCTGCAACGCAGAGCGAAATTTTATTCAAATCAAGAATTTCTTTTGCGGTTTCGCGAAGCTCATCAAGAGTCACTGCTCTTATTTTTGTTATAACCTCATCTTCGGGGATGACTTTACCGTAGAGAAGCACGTTTCTGCCGTTGCGCGAAGTGCGCGATGAAACGTTTTCGAGATTCATAACAAAGCTTGCAACAGACTGTTCTTTTGCTCTTGCCAACTCTTTTTCGGTGATTGTTTCGGGAAAGTCCGAAATGATTTTCAGTGCCTCGGAAATTGCCTTCTTTTCGGATTTTTCGCTCAGCCCCATGCAAACGGTAAAAAGTCCCGTTTTCATATAAGAAACGCAAGTGCTGTCGACCGAATAAACAAGCCCGAGTTTTTCTCTTATATGCTGAAACAGCCTTGAGGAGGATGCCGAACCGAGAACGGAGGAAACAAGCAGCGCGGTTTCGCGGCGGCTGTCATTTATTGAAACTCCCGGAAAACCGATGATAAGTTGGTTTTGCATAAAGTTTTTCTTTATGCGGGTGATTCCCGTGTGATATTCTGCTGTTGCGGGTTTAATTTCAAAGCCTGTGTTTTTCATGCCCGAAAAATATTTTTTGCAGATGTTAAGCGCGGTTTCTTTGCAGAAATTGCCGCCGATGCTGACAACCATTCTTTCGGGAACATAAAATTTATTCAGATGGGCTGAAAGCCTTTCTTTTGTTACGGAATCAACGGTTTGCACGGTGCCGAGAATGTTTGAGCCGAGCATGCTGCCTTTCCAAACGTTTTCATAGAAAATATCTGCACACAAATCTTCCGGGCTGTCCTCATACATGGCGATTTCCTCTTTGATAACACCTTTTTCAAGGTTGATGTCATCTTCATCAAGCCGGGGATTCATAATCATGTCGCAAACGATGTCGAGTGCCTTAGGCATATGCTCCGAAAGAGTATGAGCATAAAAACAAGTGTTTTCTTTTGCGGTGTAAGCATTCAGAAAACCGCCTGTTTCATCCATTTCAACGGCAATATCCAAAGCAGAACGAGTTTTTGTGCCTCTGAAAAGTATGTGTTCTATGAAGTGAGAAGTGCCTGCGGTCTCGGGCGTTTCATAGCTTGAGCCGCTTGCAATCCATATACCGAGCGAGCATGTTTTTGCGTTTTTATTTTGTTCAAGGACAATTCGCAGTCCGTTTTCCAAATTTATAATTTCTGTCATCATTAAACCTACTTGTTTTCAAAAATCAGGGAAATGCTTCCGAGAGTTATTTTGTCGCCCGTTTTCAGCAGCTCTTTTTTTTCAATCTTTTTTCCGTTCACCAAAACCTCGGAATCACTTTTTATGCCGGTTATATACCATCCCGATTTGGCACAGACAATAACCGCATGCATTCGGGAAACGGTGGAATAATTGAGTATTATATCGCAGTTTTTGTGTCGGCCGATTGATGTTTCGCGGCAGACAAGCGGAAAAGAATCGCCGTTAACGGTGTTGATAAGCTTTGCTTTGCCGAGAGAAGGGGCTCTGCGTCTGAGCAGTGCGGAAAAGCACAAGGCAAGAACCGCAAGCGCGAGCACGGGCAGCGCATAATGCGATATCTGCAAAACAAAATCAAGCATATTTTTCTCCATCTTAATAGTTATATTTAAATAATCATATCATCAAAAAACAATAAAGTCAATGAGTATCATAATAATAAAATATATGGAATTTACAAATATTTTGTAAACTGATAGTGACTTTTGAAAAAATCTGTGTTATACTATACTGTAAATTATCATGCCTTTATAGAGGTGAGGCTATGTTTGAGCAAATAATAAATGTTGACAGAATGGAGCATGCAGTCAGCCTTTTCGGCAGCTTTGATGAAAACATCAAACAGATTGAAAAGGAATTCAGTGTGTCTGTTATCAGCAGAGGCTCGGAGCTTAAGGTTGCGGGCGAAGCTGAAAATGTTCAGAAAGGCGTTCGCGCAATCAACGGCTTGTTGACTCTTATCAACCGCGGAGAGTCGCTCAGTGACCAGAACGTGCGCTATGTCATGTCGCTTGTCAACGAAGGAAATGAAGATAAACTTGTGCACATGGCAGCGGATTGTGTGTGCATCACCTCAAAGGGCAAGCCCGTAAAGCCCAAAACTCTCGGCCAAAAAAAATACATTGAAACAATCAGGAACAACACGATAACCTTCGGCATCGGTCCTGCAGGCACGGGCAAAACCTATCTTGCGGTTGCAATGGCTGTTACTGCTTTCCGCGCCAAAGAAATCAACAGGATAATTCTTACCCGCCCTGCTGTTGAAGCCGGCGAAAAGCTCGGCTTCCTGCCCGGCGATTTACAGAGTAAGGTTGACCCGTATTTAAGACCGCTTTATGATGCTCTCTTTGATATGCTCGGCGCAGAGAATTTTCAGAAGCATCAGGAAAGAGGCGATATCGAGGTTGCACCGCTCGCCTATATGAGAGGCCGTACTCTTGATGACAGCTTCATTATTCTCGACGAAGCGCAGAACACAACCGCAGAGCAGATGAAAATGTTTCTGACCCGTCTCGGCTTCAATTCACGAATGGTTGTTACAGGCGACGTAACTCAGATTGACTTGCCCGACGGCAAGCGTTCGGGTCTTAAAGAAGCTGTCAGAATTCTTAAAAATATCGAAGATATCGGAACTGTCAGATTCAGCGAAAAAGATGTTGTGCGCCACAGACTGGTGCAGGATATAATCAAGGCATATGAAAAACAGGATGAGGAGCGTAAAAAGAATGACAGGAAAGGTTAAGGTTGTTATTTCCAACGAGCAGAACGATTTTAAAATTCCTACCGGTGTGCGCCTTCTTGTGCGCCGTTGCTGTACTGCCGTGCTTGCAATGGAAGAATTTGACGGCAAGGCTGAGGTCAGCGTTATGTTTGTGGATGATGACACGATTCATCAGCTTAATAAGCAGCATAGAAATATTGACAGAGCAACCGATGTTCTGTCGTTCCCTCTCGGCGAAAACGGAGTTTATGACATAAATAACGATACAGGCGCAAAGCTGCTCGGCGATATAGTTATTTCAATACCTCACGCAATTGACCAGGCGGACAGATACGGCCACACCCTTCAGCGCGAAATCGGATTTCTGACTGTTCATTCAATGCTTCATCTTCTCGGATATGATCATGTTAACGGCGGAATTGAAAGCGTGCGCATGCGTGAAAAAGAAGAAACGGTTCTTACGAAACTCGGTCTGAAAAGAAACTCAAGTTACTATATGGATGATGATAATATATGAAGCGTCTTGCAAAAAGCTTTGTTTATGCTTTTAAAGGAATTACATATTGCATAGCGCATGAACGTAACATGAGAATACACCTCTGCTTTGCGGCTTTTATGTTCGGCTTTTTGACGGTTCATGATTTTTTTGAAGTCAGCCGCACGGAGTTTGCCGTTCTTGTTGTTTCATGTGCGCTTGTTATGGCACTTGAGGCGGTCAATACCGCAATTGAAAAGACGGTTGACCTTGCCTCGGGCGGCGAACTGTGCAATCTTGCAAAGCTTGCCAAGGATGCGGCGGCAGGTGCTGTGTTTATTGCCGCTTTAGGTTCGGTTGCCGTCGGTCTGCTGATCCTCTGTCAGCCTGAAGCATTTGCGGCAATGGCTGAATACTACAAAGAAAATATCCCTGTTTTAATTGCTCTTATTGTGAGCGTTGCGGCGGCCTTTGTGTTTGTTTTTGCAGGCCCGCTCGGAATAAAAAAGTTCTTTAAAAAACATGTAAAATAAGGAGAAATCAATGACAAAAACCGCTTTTGTTGCAATAGTCGGCTGCCCGAATGTCGGCAAATCATCGCTTCTTAACAGAATGCTCGGTCAGAAGGTTGCAATCGTTACTCAAAAGCCGCAGACAACGAGAACCCGAATCATGGGTGTTCTCACAAAGGGTGAAACTCAGCTTGTCTTTACTGACACCCCGGGTTATCACAGACCCAAAACAAAACTCGGCGAAAAAATGATAAAATCCGTCGGCGAAGGCATAGCGGGCATGGATGCATGCTTGTTTGTTGTTGAACCCGAAGGCGAAATCAGAGAAACAGAAATCGAGCTTCTCAACCGGCTGAAAAAAGAGAAAGCTCCGGTTGTGCTTGTCATCAATAAAATCGATACCGTAAAGCAGAAAGAAAAGCTTATGGAGCGTATCGTTCAGTTTACGGGCATTTATGATTTTGAGGCGGTTGTACCCGTCAGCGCGCTTAAAGACGAAAACGTGAATTTGGTTATAGAAGAGCTTGAAAAGCTCACCTATGAATCCGTTCATTTCTTCCCCGATGATACTCTCACCGACCAGCCCGAAAGAGTGCTTGCAGGTGAGCTTATCCGCGAAAAGATGTTGCTTCTGCTTGATAAGGAAGTGCCTCACGGTGTTGCTGTCAGCATTGAGAAAATGCGCGAAAGACCGACGGGCGGCATTATGGATGTCGAAGCAATAATCTATTGCGAAAAGGATACACACAAGGGCATAATTATCGGTAAAAAGGGCGATATGCTTAAGCGTATTTCCACCAAAGCAAGGGTAGATATGGAAAATTTCTTCCGGTGCAAAGTCAACCTTCAGTGCTGGGTCAAGGTCAAGGAAGGCTGGCGAAACAGAGAGGGAATTATTCATAACTTCGGACTCGATTAATTTCCAATTATTTTTGTTGTTATTTACCGTTGTTAAGGACAACTTAATTAACGGGAGATGATAATATGAATAAAGACAATGCGTGGCGTAAATTTTCAAAATCCGGCTCTGTCGGCGATTATCTGGAATTCAGAAATTGCGTGAACGGCATGGCGGAGGTAAAACAGAATGAGAATGAATACAGACGCTCTGGTGCTCAAGGTAACGGACACGGGGGAAAGTGACCGCCTTGTGACGCTCCTGACCTCCGAATACGGAGTTCTGAGAGCCTTTGCAAACAGAGCAAAAAAAATAAACAGCCGTATGCACGGCGCAACGCAATCTCTCTGCTACGGAGATTTTTCCGTCTATAAAAGCAGAGACAGCTACATAATTGATGATGCTGTTGCAAAAGAAGTGTTTTTCGGACTGCGTGAAGATATTGAAAAGCTTTCTTTGGCACAGTATTTTTGTGCTCTTGCAATGGAGCTTGCCCCTGAAATGGAATCCGCAAGGGATTATCTGCGTGTAACGCTCAATTCCATGCATCTGCTTGAAACGGGGAGACGCTCAAATGATTTTCTCAAAGCCGTAACGGAGCTTAAATTCATGGTTTTTTCGGGCTTTATGCCTGACTTAACCGCTTGTGCAGCTTGCGGCTGCGAGCCCGAAGGCGAAATGTATTTCAGCATTTCCGACGGATGTGTTTATTGTAAAAAATGCGGCAACGGTGAAAAAATAAATGCAACCGTTTTTGCTGCGATGCGCCACGTATGCGCAAATCCGATTGAGAGAATATATTCCTTCTCTTTGCCTGCTCAGGATGAAAAGCGCTTTTCTTATATTTGCGAAAGATTTCTTCTTTCTCAGACGGGAAAAAGGTTCAAAGCGCTTGAATTTTATAAATCATTATTTCAATCATGAAAGGAACTGTGAAAATGAATCAAGGATTTCTTCACAAACTGTTCGGAACAACTCCGGGCAACGGCGTTCAGCCCAAAGAGGCAATCGCCTACAGCGTAGCCGGCTTCGGTCAGAACTTTATCTGTACCATCATCGGCTCATACATAACCGTATTTATGACCGACGCTCTTCTTTTCGGTGCTGACGGTGTTATGGTCGGAAGTCTTAAGGGTGCAACGGCGGTTGCTATCCTTATGCTCGGTGCACGTGTCTTTGATGCGTTCAATGACCCTATCATGGGCTCTGTTGTTGACAAAACACGCACAAAGTGGGGCAAATGCCGCCCTTATCTTAAATGGATGGCTGTTCCTATCGGTATCATGACAATTCTCTGCTTCCTTCCTGTTTTCAGTGCGGAAAAGGTATATAACGGTACACAGACCTCAATGGCGTTTGCCGTTATCGGTGTTATTTATGTTCTTTGGTCCGTCTTCTACACAATTGCCGATGTTCCTTATTGGGGACTTTCAACCTGTCTTACAAACAATACCGTAACAAGAGGCAACATTCTTACCGTTGCCCGTATGTTCTGCACGGTAGGCGCAGGTATCGTTACCGTTTTCATTCCCATGATTACAGGCGCACTTACTTCAAAGTTCAAGTATACCGCTGATGATATCGCTCAGATTCTTATCGACAAAGCAGAAGCAGTCGGTAACATGGTTGCAAATCAGGGTATAACAGCTGAAGAGGCTGCTCAGACTTTTGTCGGAACAGTCAGAAACGGCATGGAAATTGCAAACGCAGACACACTTAAGTGGACTTATTTTGTTGCAGCCGTTGTTCTTGTTGTTGCTGCTATTCCCATGTTCTTCTACGGCTTCAAGAACACAACCGAGCGTTTCACATCAGACGAAAATCCTCCCTCATTCGGACATAACCTTAAACTCCTCTTTAAGAACAAAGAGCTTCTTCTCATTGTTCTTTCAGGTATTCTCGGCGGCGCAAGAATGGTTTATTCCTACACAGGCGGACTTTACTTTGCTAAATATATTCTTCAGAACGAAGGCCTTTACGGCATCATAACTCTTCTTGTTGTTCCCGGCGGTCTTGTTGCATCAATTCTTGTTCCGTGGATGTCAAAGAAGTTCACAAAGAAGTGGTCATATATCGTAGTTCACCTCTTCGGCGGCGTTATTATGACTGTTATGTATTTTGTAGGCTATGATGCACCGTGGAAAATGGTTATCTGCGCTATCGGTCTTGTCCTTCTCGGTATTCCTCAGGGTGTTAACAACATCATTACATATGCCATGATTGGTGATACCGTTGACTATCTTGAATGGAAAACCGGCGAAAGAGGCGAGGGAATCTGCTTTGCAATGCAGACTCTCATTAACAAAATCGGTATGGCAGTCGGCGCATTCATCGGTGTTCTCTCAATGAGCATTGCCGGAATCAATGCCAGAACTTATGAAGTTGCAAACCCTGATGCACTCTGGGATGTTCTTATAATCTCAGGTGTTGTAAGTATGTTTGCATGCGCGGTTCCCATGTTCTTCTATACCATCACAGAGAAGAGACAGGCACAGATGGTTGCCGAAATTGAGGCAAGAAAAGCCAAGGCAACAGCAGAAAAATAATTTAAAACAGATTATCCGCCGGAAGACAATTTCTTCCGGCGGATTTTTGCTTTTTATAGTGTAGAGTGATGGGAGCAATCCGAACTATGCCTGAAAGCGAGTCTTTCCAACGCTTTTCGGCGTTTCGTGATTGAAAGGCGTCAATGGCGAAGAAAAAAGCACTTAGATGGGTCGGAAATCCGACCTTTGCGGCGTGTTTATTTCGAATCTTTTCACTCTAGGGCGGGATGCCCACATCCCGCCGTGTGTGCCGAGGGCACACAAAAATATCATTTGTATAAAAAAATGTTGAGATTTTACAAAAGAAGTGGTATACTTTTATAAATAGCGTTATATGAGGTGAAAAGATGAAAAATAAGCAAAGTGTTTATCAGGTAATTTCTGTTTTTGTTTCTGCATTGCTTATTCTCTTTTCATATATGTATATAGTCGGCGACGGAA
>JAZLCS010000156.1:0-4052 GCA_045614385.1 Acutalibacteraceae bacterium
TTGCTTGTGATTACCTTGTCGCCAACCTTAACATACATCTCAACTTCCTTGCCGTCAACCGTTCCGCCGGGGCCGACTGCAATAACTTCGGCAATCTGGGGCTTCTCCTGAGCAGAAGCTGCAAGGATAATTCCGCTGCTTGTGGTTTCTTCAACCTCAACAAGCTTAACAACAACTCTGTCTGCAAGCGGTTTGATAGTCATATTTATTACCTCCAAAAATTATTTATCTTTTTAAATTAGCACTCAAACTCTCAGAGTGCTAATTTGTATTTTAGCCCCTTTCCAAGGAAAAATCAAGTGTTTTTACCAAAGTTTACAATCTTGTAACATTAATTGACTTTGGTTGTTTTTGCTGATATATTATGAATATATTTCCTAATGTTATTTTTATAGTTGTTTGGGAGAAAATTATGGAAAAAATAAGGAAATTTTTGATATCCGATTGGTTCACGGCGGCTTTGATAATTGCTGCAAGCATTATCATTTTCACCGGAGCAGAAATTGCAGGCACTGTTATTTTTATTGTTGTTTTCGGTTTAACAATGGCTCTCAGCGAAGATTTTCTTCCCGCGCTTCAAATAATCGTTATTACCACCTGCTTTGCAATACGCTGCAAGCATTCATACGATGATTTCATTCAGTTCTGGTGGCTGATTCCCCCCGTTGCGCTCCTGACTCTCTCACACTTTTTTGTTTATAAAACAAAATTCAAGAAGGGCAGCTGTTTTTACGGAATTCTTGCCGTTTCTGCGGCGGTTACTCTCGGCGGTGTCGGAATAATCAGCGCAAAGGAATATTTTGCACCCGTTTCCCTTTTTTATATTTTCATGCTCGGCTTTGCGATGCTGATAATATATATGTATATGAATCATGCGCTGAAAATTCGCGAAATCTATGTTTTTTCAGAAAGATTTGCAAAGCTGATGGTCAGCATAATCATAATGCTGTGCATCTGCCTTGTTGAGGAGTATGCAAGCCGCATCGCCGAACTCGAAGGCGGCTTTGACATTCTGCCGTTTCAATGGCGCAACAACGGCTCAACCATGCTGATGCTCGCAATGCCCTTTGCGTTTTATCTTTCGGCAAAAAAATTCGGCTGGTTCTTTGTGGGTATACTTGCATATGCGGCAATCATTTTTACAGGCTCGCGCGGCGGTATGATATTCGGTCTTATCGAGCTCGGGCTCTGCTTCGTTACCATGTTTTTCCTTGATAAACGCCACAGACCCTTTATCGGCGCAATCTTTTTCATATGCCTTATTGCCGCTTTCCTGCTCAGACATTTTCTTTTCGATATTGTCAGCTACACAATTCAAAGGCTGCTCAATCCTGCCGAAAACGCCATCAGACTTGAACTTATCCCCCGCGGAATTGAGGATTTCAAGGCAAATCCGCTTTTTGGCAGAGGCATCGGATACATGGGCAACAACGATGTTCACAACAATGCGGAATTTACACTCTGCTGGTATCATTGCTCCCCCATTCAGATTATCGGTTCGTTCGGCATTGTCGGCATTGCCGCTTACGGTTTACTGCTTTTCCTGCGAATCAAAACTCTTGCAAAAAGTCCCACGTTTTTTAACATCATGGTGTTTATCTCATACATAGGGCTCGAAATGATGTCGTTTGTCAACCCCGGAATTTTTGTTCCCTTCCCCTATCTTTTCCTCGTTACAATTTATTTTGTTATTATGGAAAGATGTAACAACGATGACGATAAGAAAGCTCTTTTACTTCTGAGAAAAGGAAATCTGAAATGAATGTTTTATCAATCGGCAACAGTTTTTCAACCAACGCACATAAATTTCTTCCCCATATGGCAAAGGCAGCCGGAAAGGAACTGCTGCTTTGTAATCTTTTCATAGGCGGCTGCTCGCTTGAACAGCACTGGAAAAACTGGCGCGAAGAAAATGACGCGTATGATTATGAGGTTTATCTTCCGTTTGAAACAGAAATGAGCAGACCGAACGGTGTCTGCCTTCACGAAGCTGTTGAAGATGAAGAATGGGATATCATAACACTCCAACAATGCAGCGGGCTGAGCGGTGTTGCCGAAAGCTATTCACCTTATCTCTCGGAGCTCGCAGAATATTGCAGAATGGTGCAACCGAAAGCAAAAATAATGCTGCATCAGACATGGGCTTACGAAAGCGGCTCGAATCACCCCGATTTTTCAAAATACGGCAGAAACCAACAAACCATGTATGAAGCTCTTACAGAATGCTATGTCAACGCCGCAATGGAAGCGGACATTGATTTGATTATTCCCAGCGGCAGAGCATGGCAGACCGCAAGAAACACTCCCATAGGAGATAAACTGACAGAAGACGGTTTTCACGGCAATGACCTCGGCTGCTATCTTGCCTCAGCTTGCTTTTATGAAATGATTTTCAAGGAAAGTATATTTGAAAACACCTTTTCACTGCCCGACTTTCCTAACCATATAACCGAAATTCTCAAGCTCTGCGCACACACTGCTGCAGAAGAAGGAATTATAAGAAAATAAAAATGAACCGACCAAAGAAAAACTTTGGTCGGTTTTTCAGTTAACAAAAAGATGTTTGCGCTTATGGAAATATCTGACATCAATTATAAGCAAAATTATTTCGGCAATTGTTGTTAAGATAACAGAAAAGTCAAACATACTTTCTTCCAAAACAAGCGATGCCGTTATTTCATAAATCAAAGAAATTGCAACTGAAATTATCAGCTCCTGATGCAGATGCTCGGGAGCTTTTGCTTTGAATTTTGAAAGACTTATTGCAACGTGAATACCGTATGCCGCCAAAATAAAGCATGATAATCCGTATGCAACGTCAAGTGAGCGAAGCTCAGGATGGGGCGAGTGTATATATCCCTGTATAAATTCCGGCAGCACATAAAACGCACCGGCAATATGCAATATACCCATAAAAATTATATGGAAAGCTCCAAACGGGAGAGAAAAATACATCTGATATTTATACCATTTCATGCCTTGCATCGGCACTTTGTTTTCAGCTTTTCCGCAATTGTCAAAAGACATAGACTACCTCCCGTAACTATTATTATATCATATATAGTATACTTTAATAAGAAACAAAAAGCAAGAAAAAAGGAGCAGTCTTTCGACTGCTCCCAAAAAAGTTTTAATTATTCGTTGATTTCGATAACAACGCCTGAACCAACAGTTCTGCCGCCTTCACGGATAGCGAAGCGGAGACCCTTTTCGATAGCGATAGGAGTGATGAGTTCAACGTCCATATCAACGTTATCGCCGGGCATGCACATTTCTGTGCCTTCGGGAAGGCTGATTACGCCTGTAACGTCAGTTGTTCTGAAATAGAACTGAGGACGATAGTTGTTGAAGAAGGGAGTATGACGGCCGCCTTCTTCCTTATTAAGAACGTAAACCTGACCCTTGAACTTTGTGTGGGGGTTGATTGAACCGGGCTTGCAAAGAACCTGACCGCGTTCGATTTCAGTTCTCTGAACACCACGGAGAAGAGCACCGATGTTGTCGCCTGCCTCAGCATAGTCGAGGATCTTGCGGAACATTTCGATACCTGTGCAAACAGTCTTTCTCTTTTCTTCTGTAAGACCAACGATTTCAACTTCTTCAGAAGTCTTGAGCTGACCTCTTTCAACTCTACCAGTAGCAACTGTACCACGGCCTGTGATTGTGAATACGTCTTCAACAGGCATAAGGAAGGGAAGGTCTGCCTTTCTGTCGGGTGTGGGAATGTAGCTGTCAACAGCGTCCATGAGTTCCCAGATGGGAGCGATAGAAGCGTCTGATGTGTCGCCGCCTGCATATTCGAGAGCCTTAAGAGCTGAACCCTTGATGATGGGGCCTTCTTCATCGAAGCCGTACTCAGCAAGTGTTTCACGGATTTCCATTTCAACGAGCTCGAGGAGTTCGGGATCGTCAACCTGGTCAACCTTGTTCATGAAAACGATAATCTTGGGAACGCCAACCTGACGAGCAAGAAGAAGATGTTCCTTAGTCTGAGCCATGGGGCCGTCTGTTGAAGCGATAACAAGGATAGCGCCGTCCATCTGAGCAGCACC
>JAZLCS010000157.1:0-17403 GCA_045614385.1 Acutalibacteraceae bacterium
ATGTCAGTAATTTCAACGCCGCATACCTGCGCGATTTTATAAATAAAAGTAAAGCTGAAATCCTTGTTTCCCGATTCGTAGAAGCAATATTCTTCTTCGCTCATGCCGATTTTTTTCGCCATTTCGCCTTGGGTAAGACCCATATCAAGGCGAAGGGAAATAATTCGCTGAGTAACCTCCATGATTTTGTTTTCAACCGAGTCCTGACCAAAAGTTATCATATTTCTTCTCCTTTCGTGCCTTGAGGTAAAAAAACAAAAACGCCTCAAAGCAAATTTTGCTTTGAGACGAGTAAAATCTAACCCGCGGTACCACTCAAATTGCGCTTAAAGCGCCACTCAACGGACTCCAACAAGCCCTACACTTTAACGCAGTGTTTACGGAAGCTGTCTACTCGCTCAAGCGGCTTTCGGAGCTTCTGCTCGGAAGGGATAGCACTGAATTGATTTGCTGACGGCTCGCACCAAACACCGCCTCTCTGGAAGCTCAGCAATTCTGCCTTCTTCGTCATCGCTTTTCTTGGAAGTTATAATATCACCTCAAAAACGATTTGTCAACACTTTTTTGTTTGTTTATTTACAAAAGCAAAAAACACCCTGCAAACCGAAGCCTGCAGGGTCTGTAGCTATATTAATCGTATATTATGCGTGAAATAATGACTGAAGCCTTTGAAAGAATAAATTTTTTCAAAAAATATTCCTCCTGTTTTTTAAGCTTTGATCTCAATGGCTTTGTTTTGTTCCTCAATACTCTGAGCAACAGCCCTTCTGCGCGCTGCAAGCTCGGAATACATTTTGTCACGTATTTCGTTGTTAATGGGATAGAACAGCTTCGGAATAACACCAAGGCAGCTGGTTATGATGGGAATGCCGGTTCCGAGAGCAAAGAGCCACCATTTCGCCTTGTCGCTCTGAGTTCCGATTTCTTTGCCCTGAACATAACCGATTCTTGCAAGAACAAAGTTTTTAAACGAGGATAAAAGGGCGTTCTGGGTTTTTGTAACAAGACCCTTTGCAACGCCTGTCATAGCCTCAACTCGGTAGCCGTTTTTCCATTCGCAATAGTCCATGGTTTCATTACGAAGTTCATCGGGGATAACATGGCGCAAACCGTAAACCATCATTTCAAAAACTTCTTCGATAGCCATTGTCGGAATCATAAACTTGCGGCTCATGAAGTTTTTATTTATCGAGCCTAAACCGAAAACAATCAGCCAGCAGGCATCTGTCCAAAGGTCTTCGAAAACCCAAAGAGCCTTTGAAGTAAATCTTTTTCTCAAGGGAGCAACCCAAAGATAGCTGAGGTTCAGAATCGGATAAGCGGGAATACCGACTATTGTTTGAAGAGATGCCGAACCGAGAACGTCTATGTAGTAATCCGAACGGCTTTGGGAAATTCCGAAACCTGAAAGAAATTCTGAAAGAGTAAGGATAAGCAGCGGCTTATTGTTGAATATTGCCTTGAATCCCTGAAGGATACTGGGCTTATCAAGCGACTGCATAACACGCTCTTTTGAAACCATATAGAACCAGAAAGTCATCAAAGCCGAAAGAACGCTTGTTGCCGCACCCATTCCGATGAAAAGATTTCGGAGTTTCCATTTAACAACATTTGAGTTGATAAGGTCAATAAACAAACCCATTATCCATTCGGGGATTTGTTCTCCGAGAAAGCGGGAAAAAAGCTTTGCCTGCGAAATCAGCCGAACTCTTTCTTCGGGGTTAGGCGTTATCGTTGAAAGCAAACCCGTCTGCGAAATAGACATAAAGGTGCCTGCGGTTTCATTGATTACGCTGAATGCAAAATAATAAATGAGTTTAGGAAGATAATCCTGCGCAGTGTTCGGGAAAAATATAGGCATAAGCCAATAAAACATACCGAACAAGGTTAGGGGAATTTTCATCCAGATAAGATAGGGTCTGAATTTACCCCAACGGGTTCTTGTTCTGTCAACAATTGCGCTGATAATCGTGTCATTAATAATATCCCACGCACCCGTAAACAGAGTTACGATACCGGTGATGTTGAAATCAATGCCTACAACGTCCCAAATGAATCTGTTCTGATATTTGCCGATTGAAAAGCTGTCTGCGAAGTCCTGAGCTATATAAGCCGCAGTTTCCATTTTGCCGACATAACGCCTGTTAATCATGTTATCCTGCATGCCTCAGCCTCCTTGATTATCGTAAATTTGAAACCGATTGATATATTTCTATATAAATTATACAGTATAGCTTATATTTTTTCAACATAAATCAAACATTTTTTTAAAACAGACAAATTAAGACTTGTCAAGCTTTTGTTGAGGTGGGCAACGAATATTTATGCAATTAAGCCCCGAAATTTTACTTTTTATGGTGACAAATTAAAAATAATATTATATAATAAGCACATATCCACAAAAGGAGAGATAAAATGAGCGAAAAAATAATAAAATGCGGTGTTGTCGGCCTCGGCAGAGGAACAGCCGTTGCAAGATGCCTTGCAGGTCTTGAAAACGCAAAACTTATTTCCGTCTGTGACCATAATCCCGCTATTCTGAAATCAGGCTATGAAGAACTTTCGGCAGCAATGAACGACCCCGATATTCTCCGTTTCAGCGATTATGATGAATTTCTTAAATCCGATATCGATGCGGTTATAGTTGCAACAGAGGCTGTTTATCACGTTCCCATTGTTATAAAAGCTTTTGATGCAGGCAAGCACGTGCTCTGCGAAATTCCTTCAGTCAACTCTGTAGAGGAAGCAAAGCAGCTTAAAGAAGCAGTACTCGCTCACCCCGATTTAACATATATGGCAGCTGAAAACTGCTGCTACTGGGCATTTATCGAAACATGGAAAAAGATGAATGAAGACGGTCTTTTCGGTGACATAGCATATGCCGAAGCCGAATATCTTCACGCACTTAATCCCGATGAATTTTCTCCCACATATTATCCCGAAGGACATTGGAGAACATATCAGCCGGCTATCCGATATCTCACACATGAACTCGGTCCCCTGCTTTATGTCATGAACGACCGCTGTGTAAGCGTAACCTGCATGGAAGCAGATATCAACTATGATCCCTACACCCCCGAACGCAAAGAAACGGGCGTTGCTCTTTTTAAAACAGCAAAGGGTGCTGTTATAAGACTTCTTGTCAGTTTCGGTGCATACACAAGCTACGACCACAACTACCGCATCTGCGGCACAAGAGGAACAATAGAAACCGACAGAAGAGCTGTTGTTGACAATGCGCATTCGCTTGCAAGTCTTTACAGTGTTCCCGGAACTTTCTCTGCAAACTCAAAAATGGATATTCCCGTCACAACTTGCTATGACGGCGAGGATTCAAGCGGCCACGGCGGTGCAGATGCGAAAATGGTTAAAGACTTTATCAGATGTCTTGTTGAAAACAAAAAGCCTGCTCTTGACGTTGATTTTGCAATTAACATGTCCCTGCCCGGTATTCTTGCTCACGAATCGGCAGTTCAGGGCGGCATGCCCATAGAAATTCCGCAATTTTAATAAACATAACCTGCGAAAGGATGATTGATTAATATGCTTACAGAAAGACAAATTGACCGCATGCTCGGAAAGCTTAAGAGGTTTGAAGAAATTCTCGACCCCATGCTTTTTAATAAGGTGGCAAAAATAGACTCAGCAAATTTTTATGAAACAACCGACAGACTTTATGATATACCCGCCGATTCACTTTGTGCTCCCATCAAAAGCGGCAGCACATGGGGCAGCGAAGAAGCTTTCGGTTGGTTCAAAACAGAGTTTGTTGTTCCCGCAGAGCTCGACGGCAAGGATATTTTCATTATGCCTCACACCGAGGGATACGAATCCCTGCTTTGGGTCAACGGCAAGCCCTTCGGCACTTTTGCAACTAAAATTGTTTTCACGGGTCACGGCAATCATTACTGCGACCTTCTCATGAAAAACGCAAAAGCCGGCGAAAAAATTGAAATTGCTCTTGAGGTTTACACAGGTCATTCTTACAAAGGCTGTGATCCGCTTGAAGACGGAATGCTCAAGAGCTACACATATCATTTTGACGGTATTGACATCTGCCTTAAGGATGAACTCATCCAGGAATTCTATTTTGATTTAAAGGTTATTAATGAGCTTTGCGAAACATTGCCTGCAACCTCTTTCAGAAAAGGCGACCTTGTCAACGCACTTTACGAGGTTCACAAGAGAGTTTACTATTCATTTGAAGACACGGATGAAGAAACTTTCAGAGAAGCCATCAAGGCTGCTCACCCTTTCCTCAAGGAAGTGCTTGCCGTTAAGAACGGTCCCGAAGCTGCCACTGCAGGCATAATCGGCCATTCTCATATGGACACCGCATGGCTTTGGAAAGCTACCGAAACCATAAAGAAATGCGCAAGAACATATTCAAACCAGATTTCGCTCATGCAGCAGTATCCCGAATATAAATTCGTTCAGAGCTCTGCTTGCCACGGCGACATGATTCTCAAACATTATCCTTCTCTCTTTGAGGACATCAAAGAAAAGGTTGCAGAAGGCAGATACGAACCCAACGGCGGCGTTTGGGTTGAGTGCGACTGCAATATTACTTCGGGTGAATCGATGGTCAGACAGTTCCTTTGGGGTCAGAGATTCACAAGAAAGCATTTCGGCTACACCTCAAACTGCTTCTGGCTGCCCGATACCTTCGGCTACAGCGCCGCTATTCCTCAGATTATGAAGGGCTGTGCAGTTGATTATTTCCTTACAACAAAAATTGACTGGAATGATACAAACACATTCCCCTATGATACATTCTACTGGCAGGGCATTGACGGCACAAAGGTATTCACTCACTTTAACAAAACTCACTGCTGGCCCGCTCCTGTTGCACTTCGCGACGTTGTTACGGGCGACAGAAATGACGGTTACAAAACAATCACTGAAAGAAGCGTCACCAAAAAACGTCTTGTTGCTTACGGTTTCGGCGATGGCGGCGGCGGTCCTCAGTATGAAATGGCAGAAACTGCACGCAGAGTCAAGGACCTCAACGGCTGCGCAAAAGCTGAATACACGACCGTCGGCGATTTCATGAAGGAGCTTGAAGCTGACGTTAAGAACCCCGGCACATACACAGGCGAGCTTTATCTTGAGCTTCACAGAGGCACTCTCACAAACCAGCACAACATCAAGCATAACAACAGAAAATCAGAGCTTGCTTTGCGTGACCTTGAATATCTTACTGTCAGCAACGCCGTCAAAGAAGGCAAAGCCGCAAGCGACGAAAAGATTCGTCCTCTTTATGAAACACTTCTGATGAATCAGTTCCATGATATTCTTCCGGGCACCTGCATTCCTTCCGCTCACAAGCTTTCGCTTGAGCAGACAGGTGAGCTTCTGGAAACAGCAGGTAACCTCATCGCGGAAGCTGTTTCCGGAAACGGAAACTGTGTTACGGTTACAAACACTCTTTCGTTTGACAGAAGCGACCCCATATTCCTTGAATGCGAAGAAGGTCTTATTGCCGACCTTCCCTGCAAACAGCAGGCTTATAAGAATCTTGACGGCAAAAACGTTCTTATTATCAGCGGCGTTACCGTTCCCGCTTTCTCAACACTTAAAATAAATCTGATTGAGGGAACTGCCGATGCAAAGAGTGAAATTGAAGTTTCTGAAAGCAGCATTTCAACTCCGTTTGCAGATATCAGATTCGACGCTAAGGGTTATATTGATTCTCTTATTGATAAGAGAGCCGACAGAGAAATCAGAGGCGAGGGCTATCCGCTCAACACCTTTATCATAGCGGAAGATCTTCCCACTCACTGGGATAACTGGGATGTTGATGCAGACATTGAATGCAAATTTGCAGACGATTCGGCTCTTATCAGCAGAGAAATCGTTTCCCACGGTGCGGCCGCTGTTGTTATCAGAAGCAAATACAGCGTTTCAAAAAAATCAACTGTCACTCAGGACGTATTCTATTTTGCAGACACTGCAGAAATCAGATTTGACACAGTTATGGACTGGCAGGATAATCACCGTTTCCTCAAGACCGCATTTGATACATCAATCAAAAACAATTTTGCACGCTTTGAAATCCAGTACGGCAATGTTCTTCGCCCCACTACCAGAAACGATTCCGTTGAAAAGGCAAAGTTTGAGGTTGTTAACCATAAATTTACCGACCTTTCGGAAACACGCTTCGGCGCAGCAATGCTCAACGACAGCAAATACGGCATAACCGTTGAAGGCGGCAACATGCGTCTTTCTCTCCACAAGGGAGGAAACAGACCCGACTTTGAGGGCGACAGAGGCATTCATAAAACCGTTTATTCCTTCCTCCCCCATGACGGCGGCTTCAGCACGCAGGCTGTTATCAGACCCGCATACGAACTGAACATTCCCGTTGTTGCGGGCAAGGGCGATTTTGAAGCCGTTGCTCTCGTTCTTCCCAAGGCGGAAAATGTTATCGTTGAAGCAATCAAGCCTTGCGAAGACAACGAGAACGCCTTCATTGCAAGACTTTATGAAACAGAAGGCACATACACAAACTGCCCGATTGAATTCTTTGCAGGCGCAAAGAAGGTAGAAATCACCAACATGCTTGAAGAGGTTCAGCAGACATTTGACGGCGACAAGCTTGTTTTCACTCCGTTTGAAATCAAGACAATCAAGGTCAGCTACTAAGTAATAACGGAGTGACAGGAGAATAAGCATGAAAAAACCAACTCTTAATTTCGGCGAATTCAAGCAATATGATAAAGTTTTTATAACAGCAGACAACGGAATCGACGTTGAAAATGTTACCTCCGTCGCTTTTGACGGTGAAACTCTTTACATTGCTCAGCCTGACGGACTTATCGAATATTCAGACGGAAAAACAAAAAAGATTTCCGCTGAAGTTTCAAAGCTGTTTTCGAGAAACGGCAGACTTTTTGCAGCGGTCAACAATTCTCTTGCCGAAATCAAAAAAGGCAAGGTTAAAAAGCTTGCAGATTTCAGTGCTCCCGTTATTGATATATCGGTTGCACTCGACAAATCCGTTTGGCTCATCACTGAAAAAGAGCTTTTCCTTATGGAAAACGACAAATTCACAAAAATTGTTGACATCCCGGAAGAAACGCTCTGCCTTGCAGCGCTTGACAACAAATCAAAATACGGTGAAACCGTTTATATCGGTTGCGTTCAGGAAGGACTTCTTTCAATGAAGGGAAAACGCCGCCACTGGGCAGAAATTACACCCGATATGTCAGGCGTACTGAGCCAAAAAATCAACTGCCTTGCAATTGATGCCCTCGGCCATCTTTGGGTCGGCTCGGACGAAGGTCTTAATATCTATGACGGCAGAAATTATTGGTTCAACGGCAACGATTTTTATTCAGTACCCGACGGTTCCTTCAATGACATGTTTTTTGCCGAAGACGGCAAAAAATATTTTGCAACCAACACGGGAATAATTACTCTTATTGACGGTAAAATTTCATATTTCTCATACGGTTCGTGGCTTATGCATCCGACGGTCACCAAGATTGCGGTATCCGACAGCGGCACAATTGCGGCAGTTACCCACAGAGGCATCAGCCTTATCACATCAAAATACATGACCCTTGAAGAAAAAGCAAATCACTATGATAAACTTGCGGTCAAATATTTTACCAGAAACGAAGGATATCAGGTTTCAAGAGAGCTTCGCAAATACGGTGACCTTGATTCGGGCTGGCTTCCCAACTCCGACAATGACGGCCTGTTTACGGGCGTTTATTGCGCAAGCCAGTGCTTCCGCTACAAAGTAACAGGCGATGAAGCAGCAAAGGCAAACGCAAAGAAGGCTGTTGAAGCGATGATTAAGCTCACTCAGGTTACGGGCAAACCGGGCTTTACTGCAAGAGCAACGAGATATTCACATGAAGAAAACTTTATGACGGGCAACAGAGACGAATGGCACGTTTGCGAGGATAACCCCGACTGTGAATGGCTTGGCGAAACATCGAGCGACGAAATGACAGGCCATTATTTTGCATACGGAATCTATTATGACCTTGTTGCCGATAAAAAGGAGAAGAAAAAAATCGCCGAGGTTGTCAAGACCATCACCGACCACATTCTTGAAAACAATTTTCATCTTACCGATGTTGACGGAGTTCCCACCACATGGGCAAACTGGGAGCCTGACCTGCTCAACAACGACGACAGATGGTTCTATGAGAGAGGCACAAACTCTCTTGAAATTCTTTCATTCCTTAAAACAACTTATCATGTCACGGGCGATGAAAAATACAACAAGGTTTTTGATATGCTCATAAAGAAGCATCATTACGCCATGAACTGCATGCAGTATAAGTGCGAAGACGGCCATGTTGCTCATATTGATGACCAGCTTGACTTTGTCAATATTTACCCGCTTATTGTTTACACGGAAGATGAGGCGCATAATGAAATTTTCAAAATGGGGCTCACTCATCACTGGGAATATGAAAGAATTGAACGCTCGCCATTCTTCAATATAGTTTACGGCGCACTGACAAACAATTATTGCGACATTGAAAACGCCGCAAAATCGCTTGCGGAAATGAACCTTGACCTTATCAGATGGCCTGCTTATAACAGCTACAGAAAGGATATAGTCTGGGATACGGAGCAGGAAGCAATGGGTATCCCTCCTCAGCTCAAATATCCCGTTGAGTATTCTGCAAGAGTTCTTGTTCATTATGACGGAAATCCGTTTGTATGTGACTCGGGTGCCGAAGAATTTGTTAACATAAACAGCAAAACAGTTAACCGCACTTCCACCCTTCCCGGCACGGCAGGTGCAAACGGAATGAGAGCCATGATGCCTTATATTTACCTTCTTCCCTATTGGATGGGCAGATATCACGGCCTTTTGGGAGACTGATTTGAACAAACATAAAAAGCAACAGCGCAGATGATTTTATCAACTGCGCTGTTGTTTCTATTTGATTTCATAAGCACCTCTCGCCCAAAGAATCCATTTGGAACGGTCAAGAGGGTTGACTCCGCGCCTCGGATTCACATGCTCCAAGCTGTCGCGGCACTCGCGATAACCGTAAAATGATTGACTGAGAACAGCTTTTCCCGAAGACAATACAGCGAGTCTTGTCGGAAAATCCATTGAAGTTGCAACAGGAACAATTGCTTCAAGGGTTACCGAGTCCCCCCGTACAAAAGGATTGTCATATTCACCGCCCATTTTAACGATTTCGGAAAGCAGTTTACCCGAAAGCTCTGCGGGCGCGGTTATTCTGATTCTGAGCAACGGTTCAAGAACAGTCGAACCGATTTGCTGCAATCCGTTCATGAAAGCCATTGGGGTGCAAACAAAGAAATCCAGCGGATGTGTATGTATTGTGTGATGCTCGCCGCCGACAAGAGTGCATTTAAAATCGGTCACTTCCCAACCGTATAGCCCCTGCTCAAGGCATGAATTAAATGATGTGCGTATGTGCGACTGATATCTGTAAAAGCATTGGTTTGACGGCAGTCTGCCATGATATGAAACACCATAGCCCCTCGGCATGGGCTCAAACAAAAATTCCACCACTGCCCAGCACGGTTTCGGCATTGTGTAGCTTGCACGGGCATAGCCTGCACCCGCGGGGGTTTCTTTATATATAACCGTGGGAGCGGAAAATTCTGCCGAAAGACCGTAGCGTTCCTTGAGAAGGTTATCCAGAACCTCAAGCTGGATTTTACCTGTTGTGCTGATTGTTATCTCTTTCTGACCGTTTTCCCATTTTGCGTCAATATACGGTTCTTCGTCCGAAAGCTCTCCCAAAGCAGCAGCAAGAGCCGGAAGTTTAAGCGGATCACTATCCGCAGGTGTAACCTTAACTCTGAGAAAAGGATTAACCAGCTTTGCAGAATCGCTCACGGCAAGCGAACCGATAAAATGACCCGTTTTAGCAGAAGGCAGCCCGCAAACAGCTGCAATATCTCCGCCTTTGACTGCGCCCGAATCGCTGTAACGTGCGCCGCTGAATTTCTTGATTTGAGATATTTTTTCTTTTACGGGTGGTTTCTTTTCAATTTCAACCGCATCGGATTCATTATAATCTCCGCTTTCGGGAGATAAAATCTCAATTTCATCACGGTTAGCAATTTCGCCGCCGAAAAGCCTGATGTGAGAAACCTTACCGAGGTTTTTATCATGTTCAATTTTGAAAATAATTCCGCAAAGGTTTTCGGTTGCTCTTCTCTGAGCTGACGGCATGAAATCAACAAGCACATCTGCCAATTCCGTAACACCCTCGGACAGCTTTGCGCTGCCGCAAAGAACGGGAGTGAGCCTGCATTCCGATATTTCTCCGCGTATCATCTCACACACTCTTTCATACGAAAGAACGGTTTCACTAAGGAAAGCATCAGCCGCTTCATCGCAAAGTTCTGCCAAAACCTCTGTTGCGGCAAGCGTAAATTGCTGACCCTCGATTCTTTTCACGCGCGGGTTTTCAAGTCCTTCATTTTCCACCTCTGAAAGCAAAAAATACGACTGAGATGAAACGCGCTTAAGTTCAGCCAAAACATTCAAAACATCCGAGCCGGCCCTGTCGATTTTATTGATAAAAACTATTCTAGGCAGCTTTGCGGCATCAAGAGATTTCAGAATATTTTCTGTATGCGCTCTGACACCCTCGACCGCAGAAACAACAACCACAGCATAGTCCAAGGCAGAAAGCGCCCTCTCAACCTCACCGGCAAAGTCCACATGTCCCGGAGTGTCAATTATATTAATTGTAACATCACGCCACTGTGCGGATGCAGTTGAAGTGCGAACGGAAATTCCTCTTTGTTTTTCAATTGAAAGGCTGTCGGTCGCTGTTGTTCCCGCATCAACACTGCCCGCCTGACGGATGGCACCCGTGAGAAAAAGGAGCTGCTCGGTAAGCGTTGTTTTTCCCGAGTCAACATGAGCTAATATTCCGATATTATGGATTTTGTTCTGCATGTCTTTGCCCTTTCTCCTAAACATTTTTTATTATTATAAATTAAAACCAAAGCTTTTTCAACATTTAATTAAATCTGTTTCGGCCGATTTTTATTCACTGAAATTTATTTGCATTTTCATAACCTATATAGTATAATTTAATAGGTGGTGATTAAAACATGAAAAAAGCTGAATATGTTGACCCCATGATAGGCACTGTCGGCGACGAACAGGCAGAAAGCTTTCACGGCGGCGGAAAAACACACCCCGGAGCATGCGTTCCCGGCGGAATGGTGCAGCTTTCTCCCGACACTGTTACGGGCGGCGACAACGGAACAGGCTATAACTATTGTCATAATTCAATAGAAGGCTTCAGTTTCAACCACATGAGCGGCATCGGTTGGTACGGCGATTTGGGTAACATTCAGGTTATGCCCGTTGTCGGCGAAACCGATTTGCGCAGCGGAAGCAACCAAGAAGTTCCGTTTGAAAAAGGTTCGGTCGGCTGGAAATCGCCGTTTTCACATGACAACGAAACCGCGCGCGCAGGATATTATTCAGTTCTTCTTGAGCGTTACGGAATCTTTGCGGAAGCAACCGTTTCGGCGCACACAGGCATGCTGCGCTTTACATATCCCAAAAATGAGGATGCAAGAATTATCTTCAATTTTTCACGAAGAATAGGCGGGCATGCGGATTTTGAGCATGTTGACATAATAAATGACCGCAGGATTGAAGGCAGCATATGTTGCACACCCGCAGGCGGCGGATTCGGCAGAGGCAACGGCAAAATCTCATATAATCTCTATTTTGCGTGCGAGCTTTCTGTTACTGCAGAAAAAATGCAGTTCTTTGCCAACGAAGAATATGCCGACAGCAACATAAAAAGCTTTGAGCATGAGGACGCGGGGCTTATTGTTCACCTTGGCAAAAACCTGACGGAACCCGTAATAATAAAATGCGGCATTTCGTATACAGACCTCGACGGCGCAAGAAACAATCTTGATGTTGAAAATCAAGGCTTTGACTTTGACAAAACCGCAGAAAATGCCTTTAATGAATGGGAAAAGGTTTTTGAAGGCATTGATGTGGAGGGCTCTGACGAAACAGATTTAAAAATCTTCTATACTTGCCTTTATCATACACTTTTAGACCCTCGCTTCGCTGCTGACTCAGACGGCCGTTTCACGCTCGGCAATGATATTTTTCAAGAATCGGACTATACTCACCGAACCGTGTTCAGCGGATGGGATGTTTACAGAAGCGAGTTCCCGCTGCTGACCGTTATACGCCCTGATATCGTAAACGATGAGGTTAATTCTCTGCTCAAAATAGCCGAATACAGAAACTCATCATTTCCGCGCTGGGAGCTTGTTGGCATTGATGCAGGCTGTATGGTCGGCGACCCGGGTCTGATTGTTGTGGCAGATGCTTATATTAAAGGCATAAGAAACTATGATACTCAGAAAGCCTATGAGATAGCCAAAGCATCAAGCCTTTGTGCAAAAGAGCTTAACGGAAAGGAATTCCATTCCATAAGACCCGATTGCAAGCAATATATTGAAGACGCTTATGTACCGAAAAAGCTCAGCGACACTCTTGAATATCTGCTTGCCGATTATACAATGGCAAAGTTTGCTCAGGCTATGGGCAAAGCCGAAGATACGGAATATTTCATGAACCGCGTCAAACGATACGGTGAAAATTATAACAGGCTGCTTCGCTTTATGGCTCCGAAAAACAAACGCGGTTGGTTTGTATTTGAAAAAAGCGGATATGATGACAACGGCTGCGTTGAAAGTAACATTCTTCAGCAATCCTGGTTTGTTCCTTATGACGTTAAAGGCTTAAGCAGGCTTTTCGGAGAAAAACGCACCGTCAGACTTTTGGAAAGATTTTTCAAAAAAGCTAACCTCTCGGCTTTGTGGAACGAGGATTACAACCACTCAAACGAGCCTTGCCACAACATAACGCATTATTTCAGCATGCTCGGCCTTGCACACAGAACACAGTATTGGACAAGGCGCGTGCAAAAGGAAGCATATCGCACGGGGGCTTTCGGTTTCTGCGGCAACGAGGATGTCGGCCAGCTTTCGGCATGGTATGTTTTATCCGCGCTCGGATTTGCACAGCTCTGCCCCGCACATGAAGCATATTTTATAAATACGCCTCTTTTCAAAAACGCAAAAATAAAGCTTGACCCCGAATATCACTCCTGCTCTGTTGCGGATACTTTATCTGTCGAATGCGACTGCGACCCGCTTGAATTTCCGTATATCCGCTCCGCACTCTTTAACGGCATCAAGCTTAAAAGGCCGTATCTTACATATTCCGAAATAACATCCGGCGGAGTTATAAAGTTTGAGCTATCACAAGAACCGTGCTCAGAGTTCGGAAAAGAAGTCCCCGACTCTTTCCTTGATTGATTTAAAAGGAAAAACCGAAGCTTGCTCTTTTGAGTAAAGCTTCGGTTTTTTATCATTTCTTGTCTTTGTTAAGAATTTTGTTATAGGGCATCAGCATTCCTTCGTTCATCATATTGCCCATCTTTGATTTTATCTTGGGCGAAGAAACCAGCGCTCCTACAAGATACATTGCCAGCATTTTTCCTCTGTGCTTCTGCGGGAAATCATACTGACCGTGTTCTTTGTAAAATTTATGGTCCGCTTTCATCATGCCCTGCATAAGCCATATAAGGTCGCGGAAAATCTTCGCACCGCCGACGCCGTAGAAGTTCTGCGGAGGAACATAACCGGCATTAAGAGCGTATTCGAGAGACTGAGCAAGCTTATCAATTTCCGCATCGGGGTTTGTTTCGTCTGTAGCAACGCCAGCAAGGAAATTACAGCCTACCTGAGCACGCCCTTCAACAATCATTTGCAGATTAAATTCCTCAGAATAATTGCCGCTGATAAGATATCCCATCGGCATGCCCATGGTCACCGTGCGATGACCGTTGCAGAACTGCCTGTCATCATAAAGCTTAAACGAAGCACCCATTGAATGATCCTTGATTGTAAAAGCGGGCACAATTGCCTGAGCATTCTGAATGCTGTTACGAAGGAAATCATCAAAGCCGTCTTTATAAACGCATTTACCCGATACCGCGCAGTTCAGGCAACCGAGGCAACCGCCTTTGAACGGATATTCCCTTATGTTGACAACTCTTGTTTTTCTCGGCATAACAGCCTGAAAACGAGCAATCATACTCTTTAACTGAGCATCGTTTTCTTCACAGTTTGTGAGAACAACAATATCCCCGCTTTTTTCGGTCTCCGTGTTTTGGGCTTCGCTTACCGTCGCATGCTTTGCGGGAATGTTGCTGACCGAGCTTTTTTCATATATATCATTTTCCATGCAGAAAGAAACATAGTCCAGAAAATCCGTTGCTTCTTTTTGGCCTTTTTCGGTCAGCAGGTCATCCATATCGGCAGACAAGCCCCTGATATATTTAATGCCCATATCGCAGCAGTTATCCTGAATATATCTGTGAGCCGTAACATCATAGAAGTGCTTTGATGTGGAAATCTGAGTTGCAAACTTTCCGCTCAAATCAATTCCGGATTCTTTTATCAGTTCAATAAATCGGTGAAGCTGATAAGGCGCAATGAAAGTATAAACAGGATATGAAAACAGAATAAGATCTGCGTTTTTCATGGCTTCCGCGGCAGATGAAAAGTCTTTTTCAAAAGACCTGATTTTCTGACCGACATGAAGCACTTCAAAGCTGTGGTCAGGATATTCCTGCATGAGATAATTGACAGTCTGAAGAGTTATGCTGTATTTGCCCTTGGGGCTTCCGTTAAGCACTAAAATTCTCATATAGCTATCACACCCTTATGTTATTGAGTTGAATTATAACATATTTACATTATAAATACAGCGCATATAAAATTCAACTAAAATTTTCAAAACAGAAACCGAAAGAGTGCAGCGTTATCTGTGTATCCCCTCATTTTTGATATGATTTTTTTGAAATTTTACTGATTTATTATATTATTTAATAATACTGATAGTCAAGATACAGTGAATTATATTTTATTTTATGAAAGCAATATGTCAGAATGTTTTAAATTTGTGAAATTGCCGAAAAATATTGTTTTTATGCAAAATTCATGTTAAAATGAATTAAAACAAATATTTGGGGAGATGATTTTGTGCCAGCATTGAACAATCGTTCCTTTGCAAAAGCACCGGCAAATGCGCTGCCGCCCGACACGGCAAAACACATCACAAATTTCGAATATATCTGCATTATGCTTGCCAGAATCGGCGGCCAGTTTGGTACAACCCTTACAGGCACGCTTGCAGCAGCTTTTTTGCACGAACTTTATTACGGCCCTGTCGGAGTTTCTTCGGACAAAATCGCAGGCATTATTGCCGTACAGACCACACTGACCACCGTTTGCAGCCTTTTGTTCGGTGCTGTTGCAGGCATCATCGTTCAAAAATGGAAAAGCCGTTGGGGCAGATACCGTCAGTGGTATATCATTTGTCTTATCCCTATGTTTTTGCTTACCGTTTTCTTCTTCTATGTGCCTCAAGGTTGGACAATTCAGCAGATGACTCTTTTCCGTTACGGAATTGCCTGCTGCCAAACCGTGTTTAACATTTTCAATAATCTTGGTCAAAATGTTGTTCAGGTCATTTCACCCAACCACAAAGAAAAGAAAACGGTTGCCACCATATGGCAGTTGTCATATTATCTCGGTTACGGCGGAGCATATCTTGCCACTTTCGCTTACGGACTTATCAGCGACGATAAAAACAAGATGTATATGAGCCTTGCAATTGTTGCGGCAATTGTAACGTTCTTCGGCAATCTCATGGTTGGTCTTTTCTGCAAAGAAAGAATAGAACTTCCCAAAAAAGAAAAAGTCAAGATTTCTAAATCAATATTCACTCTTTTTAAAGACAGAAATTATCTTGCATATCATTGTGTTCAGTGGTCAGATGCTTTTGCAATGCTCGGCATAATGTCAACATATCTTGCCGCAATTACCGTCGGCTCATCAAAGATACTTCTTCTTACACTTCCTACTGCTATCGGTACGGTTGTCGGCAACATAATTGCGACAAAGTTTTCAAGCAAACACGAACCGACCAAGCTTCTCAAATTCTGCGGTCCTTATTCCTTGATTTCGGCTGTAGTACTTTTTGCGATTTGCTTTATTGAAGCTAAAATGGGTATTGTGTTCTTCAGCGGATGGAACAGCATATTATTTTATATTTTTTATTTCATTTTCGGTATCGGCATCGGTATTCAGGAGCTTTCCAACTCTCACTTCAACGTTGAATTTTACGATTATCTTGAATGGCAAACAGGAGAAAGAATGGAAGCTATTCAGGGTATTGTTCCCGGTTGGATTATGCAAGGTCTTAACTATATCAAAGAGCTTGCCATTCCGTTTATGATTGCATGGGCAGGTTATCAGGCTTCTGCTGAAGGTGACCTTGTGGCAACCATGCAGGCGCAGCCAACATATATGAAAACTTGCTTGTGGCTTCTTGCTTTTCTTGTTTTCGGTTATGCTTTGTGTAACGTGCTCAGAACAATTTTTATCAAAACGATGTATGACATTGAGGGCGAGAAAAAAGAGCAGATGTACCGTGAACTTGAAGTTATGAGAGAGGAACGCCACAGAGAAAACGAAGCAATTGAAAAATAATATCAAAAAAGAAAGAGCCTTGAAACCGTAATGATTTCAAGGCTTTCTGTTGGTTGCGGAGAGAGGACTTCAACCTCTGACCTCCGGGTTATGAGCGGGAACTCGCCCGATTTTCAGCTTCAATCCACGTCAATCTACGCTAATGCAGAGCAGTCTGTTACAGCCCCCATAACAGTAAGTTGCAGTCTGTGTTAATCTGCGTAAATACAGGGCGAGGGAAAGTCGAGGGAAATTCACAATTTTATAGTGTAAATCTACATAAAAACTCCCGAAATATAGCGATACATTTCGGGAGTTTATCATTAAATTATGCCTTTGTAAATTTCAGGAATAGTTTTTGCAAGACCAAATATTTTTTTGAAAAACGCGATTATCTTTTGGAAGAAACCTGCATTGGATGTCATTTCCTGTTCATCGAAACACAACACTTTTCCGTTTTTATCATATATAGTTGCAGTGAAAACAGTATCTCCGCTAGATGAGGGGGTAACTATGCAGTTGCTACCTTTATCATTTTTCATCTCAAAGCAGGAATTGTCAGCAGTCCAAACGATGTATGCCCCGTCAGGAAGAGTACCCTTAACATCGGCGTGCAGAATTATACTGTCGCCGTAACTGATTGTATCAGTTGAGGGTCTGCGTATAGCAATTGATATGCTTTCGGTTGTCGGCGGAGTGTTGGGCTTGGTAGTGCTCTCTTCAGGTTTTGTTGTGCTTTCCTCTGACGGAGCAGTTGTGCTTTCTTCGGGCTTAGTGGTCGGCTCCGAAGGTTTAGTTGTGGGCTCTTCGGGGTTTGTAGTCGGCTCCGAAGGCTTGGTTGTAGGTTCTTCAGGT
>JAZLCS010000158.1:0-16249 GCA_045614385.1 Acutalibacteraceae bacterium
AATGGCATTATTTGAAAGCTACGAAAGACGTATTGACCAGATCAATGCATGTCTTAAAGAATACGGCATTTCTTCAATTGAAGAATGCAAAGAAATCACTCTTGCAAAGGGTGTTGATTGCGACAAAATCGTCAGAGAAACTCAGCCCATCTGCTTCGAAAACGCTGTTTGGGCATACACAGTAGGCTGCGCTATCGCTATCAAGACAGGCTGCACAAAGGCTGCTGACGCTGCTGCTGCTATCGGCATCGGTCTCCAGTCATTCTGCATCCCCGGTTCTGTTGCTGACAACAGAAAGGTTGGTATCGGCCACGGCAACCTCGGCAAGATGCTCCTTTCCGAAGAAACAGAATGCTTCTGCTTCCTCGCAGGTCACGAATCATTTGCTGCTGCTGAAGGTGCTATCAAAATCGCTCTTAACGCAAACAAGGTTCGCGTTAAGCCCCTTCGCGTTATCCTTAACGGTCTCGGCAAGGATGCAGCTATGATTATCTCAAGAATCAACGGCTTCACATACTGCAAGACAGAGTTCGACCCCTATGCTGAAACTGTTACCGTTGTTGAAGAAAAAGCATATTCAAACGGCGACAGAGCAAAGGTTAAGTGCTACGGTGCAGACAACGTTCCCGAAGGCGTTGCTATCATGAAGCTTGAAAACGTTGGCGTTTCCATCACAGGTAACTCAACCAACCCCACAAGATTCCAGCATCCCGTTGCAGGCACATACAAAAAGTGGTGTGTTGAAAACGGTGTTAACTACTTCTCAGTTGCATCGGGCGGGGGCACAGGCCGTACACTTCATCCCGACAACATGGCAGCAGGCCCTGCTTCCTACGGCATGACAGACACAATGGGTCGTATGCACTCAGACGCACAATTTGCAGGTTCTTCATCGGTTCCCGCTCACGTTGAAATGATGGGTCTCATCGGTGCAGGTAACAACCCCATGGTTGGTATGACAGTTGCTTGCGCAGTTGCTGTTGAAGAGGCAATGAAATAAGAACCTCAGGCTTTGCCTGAGAACCTTGTTACTCGCTAAAGCTCGTAATAAGAACCTGACTTCGTCAGAACCTTGTTACTCGCTATGGCTCGTAATAAAGCCATTCTCGGCAATTAAGCTCTGAGATTTAAAAATTAATCATTGATAAAAGTTAGACACATCATTTGACGAGATTAACGTCATGATGTGTCTAATGTTTTTTCAGAATAAAAGCAAGAAGGAATCAAGTTTTTATGAAAAAATTATCAATGGTTAGTCAAGTTCCTGCTTTTGTTTGTTGTAAGCAACTAATCGCTTGTATTATTTTTAATAATATGTTAAAATGTTAAAATAAAAGGAGGCAGTGAAATGAAAAAATTCTTATCCTTGGTTCTTGCTTTGCTCATAGTGTTTTCGGCGATGTCCGTAAATGCGTTTGCGAAAGAAAAAGATGATACACCCGTAATATTTGTTCCCGGATTTTTGCAACCGTATATGTATATTGAAAATGAAGACGGCGGAGAGGACGAATACCTCTGGCTGCCGATGAAAGAAAAAATATTTAAAAGAATTATCGATGACATGCCGAATTTCATCAGATCTATTGTCGGCTTGCTTTACGGCGATGTTGAAAACTTCGGAGTGACCCTCGGCGGCGGTGCGTATGCGGTTGCCGAAAAAATGCGCTGCAATCCCGACGGCTCATCGGTTTATCCTGTTGTTCATTATAAACACGACCCTGCTGAATCAAACGCTGCCAATCTGAAAAGAATTGTAAGCAAGGAAGCGGAAAGAAAGAACATTCTCTTTGAGGATTTTATGGATTATGCCGTTGCAAACGGTTATTCCAAACTTGAAAATATTTTTGTTTTTGAATATGATTCAAGATTTGATTCGATAACGCTTGCGGATGAATTACGCAGCTTTATCAAAGATGTCAAGGAATATACCGGCTCCGAAAAGGTGAATTTGTTCACAATCAGCTACGGCGGACTTATAACTTCTACATATCTTTATTATTATATGGATGAAGGCGATGTCGGCAAAGCCGTTCTTAACGTTCCGCCGCTTCAGGGCACGGATTTCCCCGACAGGCTTTTCAGGCAGAATGTTGACCTGCCTCTTTATACGCTTGTTGATTTTGTTGAAAGTGTTCTCGGAGTCGGAACAGAAATTGCAGACCTTCTTGAAACGGTTGACGGCAATTTCCTTGATACTGTCATGAACGGTGCAAGCGGCGGCATGCTGGATGTTGTCCGTTACTGGAGCTCTCTTTATACAATCACATCAACCGATTATTACGAAGGAATGAAAAAGGATTTTCTTGACCCTGTTGAAAGCAAGGAAATAATTGAAAGAAATGATATTATTCATTATGAAATCATGCCCGCGATGGAAAAAACATTTGAAAAATGTTTGAAGAAGGGCATTGACGTTTCAATTATCACATGTACGGGAAGCGATATCTGCCTTGGCGGCGACCTTAACGGCGATATTCTTGTTCCGGCTTACAGTGCATCGGGCGCAACGGTTGCCAAGAAGGGTGAGCGTTTCCCCGACGGCTACACAGGCGTAAAAACTTCTTGCAGTAATCCCGAACATAACCATGTTTCGCCCTCGATGGAGGTTGACGCATCAAGCGCATATCTTCCTGAAAAAACATGGTTTATCGAGGATTCATACCATGCAATGTTTGAGCTTGAGGAATATGTTATTTCACTTTCCGCAAAGCTGCTTTTCACCGATGAGCTTAAGGATGTTCATTCCGACCCGGCATATCCTCAGTTTGAATATTCAAACAATCCTCACCAGGGCATTTATGCCAAGTTCAACAACAGCTCATGCGGCTATCTTTCGTCAGATGACACGGCGCTGATTGTTGAGAATGTTTATGAAAGAAGCGCTGTTAAAATCTTGTCGGTAAAGGTTAACGGCACAGATCTTGAATTCAAGGCTCTTGCCTCAAAGCCCTTGCTTCCCGGCGAAAGCATTGAAATTCCTTTCAGCGGCGATGTGCCGGCAGTGAAAGCCACAAGAAGCGAGCTTGTTATTGAATATGTTAAAGCAGGCATTGTCAGCGGAAGCACGGAAAAGACTTTTGAAATAACAATAAACAACGCATAACAAATTTTCAGCCTTGCTTTCGTTGAGAAAGCAAGGCTTTTTGCTGTTATTTTCAATTTTTACTTGTAACTTATCCGATAAATGTTATAATTATTTTGAACAGGGGAGTGAAAGAATGAAAACATCAGCAAAGCTTTCTTCAAAGCGTATTTACGAATTTTACAAAGAGCTTGAAAACCATGGCATTGAAAACCACGGTCTTTTGATTGTGAAAGACGGTGAAACACTTTTCGAAGAATATTCATACCCGTATTCTGCCGATATGCCGCACACAATGTTTTCCGTAACCAAATCAATCGTTGCAACGGCGGCGGGTTTTGCGATTGAGGAGGGACTGTTCTCGCTCGATTCAAAAATCCTTCCGTTTTTTTCCGAATATAAGCATTTTGAAAGCGATGAGTGGGAAAATCTGACGGTTAGAAGTGTTCTGACCATGCAGAGTAACAAGGAATTTACCTTTTTGCAGGATATGACGGGCAACTATGTTGAAATGTTTATGAAAGCTCCTTTCAGAAAAGACAAAGGATTTTTATACAGCAACAACGATGCTCACATGATTGCCGCGCTTATCCAAAAGCTTTCGGGTCAAAGTCTCGTTGACTATTTGACCCCTAGACTTTTTGAACCCTTGGAAATTGAAAGACCGTTTTGGGAAACAAACTCAATCGGCGAATGTATCGGCGGCACGGGTGCCCATATGACTCTTCGCGACCTTGCAAAAATCTGCCGATGCTATGCCGACGGCGGCAAATATAACGGTGTGCAGGTTATTCCCGAATGGTGGACAAAAGGGGCAACTGAAAGACATGTTGTGCTTGAAAACAGAGATGATGAGGACGGCTACGGCTATTTCTTCTGGCTTCATAACGGGATTTTCAGCATGAACGGTATGTTCGGCCAGCAGATTTCGTGCCTGCCTGAACAAAATGCGATTGTTGCAAGCTTTAACAGCATTGTTAATGACACCGTGCATAACAAGCTTGTCAAAAAACTGCTGAACAACATGTTTGAGGCTGAGTCGGGTGAGGAATGGGATAAAAAGCTTGCCGAATATCTTGAAAGCCGCGGTGAAAAGCCTGTTGTGTGCGAAGAATTGCCGAAGATACCGACGGGCAAAACATTTTACATAACACCTGTTTCGGATATTCTTGCAAAGCTTATGTTCCCGGCAGGATTAATTCCTCGTTCACTTACCGCGAGTTTTGCAAAAAGACCCAAGAAAAATCTTGACTGCGTTTCGTTTGAACTTTCCGAAAAAGCCTTGACAGTCAGGTGGTTTGAAGAAGGTGACGAGGTTAAGATTGACTGCGCTCTTGACGGAAATCCGCGCGTTTCCGAATGCAGCATAAAAGGATATCAATACAAAATCTGGGCTTATGCCTATATGAAAGACGGTTTTCTGAATGCAGTTGTCAAGCCTATAAATACTCTTGCCACGCAACGGATAAAATTTGAATTTTCGGATAGTGAAGTTAAGCTTCAGATTAAAGGTACTCCGAGCTTCCCCGAATTCATTAAAAAGAACGCTTATCAGGCATCAGTTATGCAGAATCCGACGGTTGCAAAGATGGCACAGCCTGTTCTTAATGCTGTTTTGGCAACAACGGAAAGACCGATGAAATTTAAAGCAAAATAATAAAACGCCTTGTTCTTGGTTTGAAGAACAAGGCGTTTCTTGCATTAATATTTTCGGCTTAAAAGTTTTTCTGCTTCTTCGCGGGTGATTTTTCCTGTGTTGCAGTCGGTCATAATCTGAACGTCTTTATCATTGAGCTTATAGAATTTCCATATAATATATGCAATCAGGCAGCCGATGGCGGGAATCATCACATAGCTGAACCAGAGAACGTCGAGAGCGTGCGGCGTTTGCTGAATGCCGAGAGCCTGAAGTTCTTCAAAGCTCTGAACCTCAACGGTTATCCAGCCGGTTGATTTAAGCCCGAGCAGGAACATTCCGAGAGCACCGGAAACAGCGGCAGTAAGTTTGACCATAAAGGTCTGAATTGCAAAGGTGATACCCTTTGCTTCAATTCCTGTTTTATATTTTCCGTATTCGGCGCAGTCGGGAGTAAAGATGAACATGATAACGCCGATGATGGCAAGAGGAACGGAGCGGATGACATAGAGCACAATGTGAACAATCAGATTTTCATAGCCGATAATCCACATGGCAACGCTCAGCACAACCATCAAAACAGCACATATGCGGTAAAGCTTCATCTTGTCGATTTTTTTAAGCATTGAAGGAACCAGGAGCGAGAAGATGAGTGACGGAACTGTTCCGCATGCGCCGACTATCAGAGAGAACAGAGTGTTGTTGAAAAGGTAATACGAAACGAGAAGGTTCAGTGCTCCGCTGATATTTGCGGCGGAATAAAAGAAATATCCGAAATAATAAATAAGCAGATATTTGTTTTTGAAAAGGTAGCTGAACATTCTGCGCAGAGTGAAATTTTCTTCATCTTCGGGAACGTGGCGTTCTTTAAGCGTGCGCAAAACGGGAATCATTGTCACAAACGCAAAGACGGCTGTTGCGGCGGCAACCCAAGAATAGCTTGCGCCGACATATTCGCTCACGAGAACCGTGCCTGCAACAGTAATGAATACGATGCCGACACCCGCCCAGATGCTCTTATATGAAAGCATGGAGCTTCTTTCTTCAAGGTTGCGTGTCATCGCGGTTATTGAGCCGTAAATGGGAACATCGCAGAGGGTATAGGCAGTGTCCCAGATAACATAAGCAACCGCAAACCACAGAAGCTTTGTTGTTTCACCCGAACTTGCGGGAATGCAGAATAAAAGAAGGGTTGCAAGAGGAGTGAGAATGGTTGAAATTTTGATCCACGGAAGGTATTTTTTTCCGCTTTTAAATTTAACCGAGTCAAAAATAACGCCGAAAAGCGCATCGTTAACCGCATCCCAGATTTTTACAACAAGCATAACCGCGGCGGGTTTTGCGGGGTTGATGCCCAAAAACATCAGATAGGTTGTCAGATAGTTGGCGAGAAGAAAATAGATTGCATTCTGACCCGCGAAATACAGATAATAGCTTTTTCTCTCAACGGGTGTTGTTTCCCATCCTGACGGAGTGGATTTCAGCTTTTCAAGAAGTGTCATGAAAGCAAAACTCCTTTGCATATTTATGTTTTAATTATATATAACAATTATATAAAAGTCAAACTATTCATTCTTTTCGATTTGCATGTTGACAAAAATAAAATTTTGGCGTAAAGTGTAATCAACTAAAAACGGGAGGCGCAAAATGAAAAGAATTTTTGCATTATTAACGGTTTTCATAATGCTTTTTGCATTTGCTTCATGCAAAGACAGCGGCTCGGAAACCAACACTTTAACAGAAATTGTCACCGATAATCGCGGCGAAACGGTTACCGATGAAGCCGGCAATGCCGTAACGGAAATTGTAACAGTTCCGCAAACAGCGGCAGAAAGCACTGCTGAAGCTTCAACAACCGAAGCGACAACCGTTGCTGAGGCAACAATGCTTTCAACAGATGCTTCAACGTGGACTGATGAAGAAATTGTTGAGTTTTATAAGGCGGCAGCAATCAAGAGCAAGACTGCCGTTAAATCAATTCAAAAAATGACCCTGAGAGAAATGGTTGTTAATGAAGGCGACGGTTTCCTTGGCAAGCTTGTTGAAATGATAACTCCGTTTCTTGTTTCTGCGCTCGAAGAAAATTCAACGGAATTTGACGGTATAACAGGCGGTTATGAAAAAATCAAGCTGTCCGACATGACAAGCGTAAAGGCTTATAACAGCGGAGAATATACTGTTGTTGAGATGACAATGAAGGAACAGACTGACGGCGCTCACGGAGATTTACACAGCGGAACGGTCGGAAATTCCATTTCCGTTGTAGGCGATCTCGCCGTTGTTGAAGAAGCTCTTCCGAATTTTGAAATTCGTTTTGATGAGGCTGATATCAAGCTCCACTATAAAAATCCCAAGCTCAAGGTCAAAATAAATAAAGACGGTATTATTGAAAAGGGAACATGGACATATGAAGTTTATATTACCGTTGCAAATCTTTATGTAGGCGCCAAAAGACTGCCTCTTTCCGCAACCGTAGACAGTGGATACGGCACGGTTGATTACATAGTAACCGTCGGCGGCGGATTCTGATAAGATTAAACCCTGCTTTCATTTTGAAGGCAGGGTTTTACAGTTTGTCGAAAAACTTGTTTTTCGCAAACTGAGATGATGTTGAGAAAGACCGAAAGGCAAGGAACACCCGTTTCAAAGGCGTACAAAGGTACGTCGAAGCGGGTGTGACGCAGCAAGCAAAATTTATAAAAAACGGACGATTTATGAATCGCCCCTGCTAACAAAAGCGGGACGATACAGAGGTTGTCCCCTACATCTTTATAATCATAATTTTGCGGTTTCGGGCTTTATCGACAGTCAGAAACCCTGCTTTCATTTTGAAGGCAGGGTTATTTTATGATTGTATTTGTTTTTACGGTATGATAGAATACTGTTCAGGGAGGTTGTTTTATGAATAAATGGAATTTTTACACAACCGATGAAATAAAACCGCTTGGCTGGCTGAAAAGGCAGCTTGAAATTCAGGCGGATGGTCTGAGCGGCAATCTTGACAGAATCTGGCCGGATATCAGAAACAGCTCTTGGATAGGCGGCGATAAAGAGGGTTGGGAAAGGGTTCCCTATTGGCTGGACGGTTTTATTCCTCTTGCATATTTGCTTGAAAACGAAGATATGATTGCGAGGGCAAAAAAATATATTGATGCAATCATCTCTTTTCAAAGGGATGACGGTTGGATTTGCCCGTGCGGCGATGATGAAAGAAAAACATATGATACCTGGGCGGTTCAGCTTATTACCAAAACATTGACGGTTTATTATCAGTGTTCAAAAGATGAGAGAATACCCGAGGTTATTTACAGAGTTCTAAAAAATTATTATGAAATGCTTGAAAGCGGAAAAATAAAGCTTTTTGACTGGGGCAACGCAAGATGGTTTGAATGTTTCATTGCAATAAATTTTTTATATGAAAGATACGGTGAGGAATGGCTTGTTGACCTTGCAAAAATTCTGAAAGAACAGGGTATGGACTATAACGAGGCAATTCCTTTGTGGGAAAAGCCTCTCAACCGCTGGAGATTTGATACCCATATCGTAAACATCGGCATGATGCTTAAAAGCGAGGCGGTTTCCTGCGGCATTCTCGGAGAAGAATATACGGACAATGCCGAAAAGCTGCATGAAATTCTTACAAAACATAACGGAACTCCCGTCGGACTTTTTACGGGTGATGAATGCCTTTCGGGGCTGAGCCCGATTCAAGGCACGGAGCTTTGCGCCGTTGCAGAGCAGATGTATTCATATGAGCATTTGTATGCATATACCGGTGCCGATAAGTGGGCTGAAAGGCTTGAAATGCTTGCATTCAATGCATTGCCCGCAACGATAAGCGACGATATGTGGACTCATCAGTATGACCAGATGAGCAATCAGATTGCGTGCCAAAAATTCCCCGGTAAGTCACTTTTCAGAACCAACGGCAGCGAAGCTCATCTTTTCGGTCTTGAACCGAATTACGGCTGCTGCACGGCGAATTTTAACCAGGCTTGGCCTAAATTTGCACTTTCTGCATTTATGTTCAGCGGCAACACGGTTATGAACGTTGTTCCCGTTCCGTCTCAGCTTAAAGCAGATGGTAAACATATTAGAATTGAAACAAATTATCCGTTTGAAAACTCATTTAAATATACCGTTGAGGCAGAAAAAGCTTTTACATTTAAAATCCGTGTTCCTTCATTTGCCGAAAATCTGACGGTTAACGGAGAAAAAGCTCAGAAGCTTTCGTTCGATATCGGCGCAGGAGAAAAGCTTGAGCTTATTATCAGCTTTGATACGGTTGCATATTTCGATGAAAGGCCGTATAATCTGAATGCTGTCAGATGCGGGTCGTTTGTATTCTCGGTTCCGATTTCATACGAAAAGAAAATGTATGAGTATGAAAAAGACGGGGTTGAAAGAAAATTCCCTTATTGCGACTATGAGCTTGTTCCTTCATCTGATTGGAATTATGCATATTGCGGCGGAGAGCTTGAGGTTGAAAGAAACGGTATAAGTGACGTTCCTTTTTCATCGCACAATCCGTCGGTAACCGTTAAAACGGGCGTCAAGAAAATCAACTGGGGTCTTGAAGACGGCTATGAAACCGTTTGTGCAAAGATTCCCGAGTCGAGAAAAGGCGAGGGAGAAGAAGAACAGGTGCTTCTTTATCCTTACGGCTGCGCAAAGCTCAGAATGACTGAATTACCTTTTGCAGAATAAATAAAAAGAGGGCTCCCGAAGGAGCCGCTCTTTTCGTTTGATTCAATTATTCAGCTTTAGGAGCTTCAACGGGGCAAGCATCTGCACAAGCGCCGCATTCGATGCAAGCATCAGCGTCGATAACGTACTTGCCGTCGCCCTCTGAAATAGCTTCAACGGGGCATTCTGCTGCGCATGCGCCGCAGGAGATGCAATCGTCATTAATGATGTAAGCCATGGTGGAAATCCTCCTTATCATTTTTTCAAGAACATTGTAACATATAATTCAGAAAATGCAAGAGGTTTTTGCTGTAAAAAAAGATGTTATGTCAAGAAATCAGCCTTCAATGTCTTTTAAAGCTTCAATCTCTTCCTTGGCAACTCTTATCTTGGCATCTTTTACAAGCTTTACGTCTCTGCGATGGAAGGTTTTGGGCGGCGCATCCGGATTGTTATGAAGCTTTATTTTCAGCTTGCCTGTGAGCAGGCTGAAATCGGCGACGGTTCCTGCGCCCTCAGCAGTTTCAACTATTGCACCGGGCTTTGGTGTTATTTTGAGCAGATGGTCATATGCGTTCTGCTCATATTTCAGGCAACACATAAGTCTGCCGCAGGCACCGCTGATTTTTGTGGGATTAAGCGAGAGTCCCTGTTCTTTTGCCATTTTGATTGAAACGGGCTGAAATTCGCCAAGGAAGCTGTTGCAGCAGAATGGTCTGCCGCAGATGCCGAGCCCGCCGAGCATTTTTGCTTCGTCTCTGACACCTATCTGGCGCAGCTCGATTCTGGTTTTGAAAACGCCCGCAAGGTCTTTTACAAGGTCTCTGAAATCAACTCTGCCGTCGGCGGTAAAATAGAAAAGAATTTTGCCGCCGTCAAAAGTATATTCAACATCAACAAGCTTCATGTCAAGCCCGTGAGCAGAAATTTTCTTTTGACAGATTTCAAAAGCGTCGCGTTCTTTTTCTTTGTTTTCCGCAACTCTTTTTATATCATTTTCGTCCGCAATGCGAATGAGTTTTTTAAGGGGCTTTACGATTTCTTCATCGTTTATCTCTCTGTTATCCATTGCGACCTCGCCGCATTCGATGCCGCGAACGGTTTCAACTATAACTCTGTCACCTTTTTTCAGTTTCATTGAGTCAGGGTCAAAATAGTAGACCTTGCCAACCTCTTTGAAACGAACTCCTATAACTTCAGCCATATTTACCTCCGGAATTTATATTAATTGGTAATTGCTCCGCGGATTTTAGTGCACAGAGCGGTAACCATGAGATTGTGATTTGCGTTAAGCTTTATTGAATTCATAAGTGAGTCGGTGATTTCCGTCAGCCCGAGCAGTGAACGTCTGCTGAGTTTGGTTGCAAGCTCGGCGGGGAGATCGCCGAATTCCTCGTTTTCTTCTTCGGCGGAATATTTTATTCTGAGTGCCTGAGCGAATATTTCCTGAATAACGGGCAGTGTTGCGCGCAAGAGTTTCTGATTTTTTTCAAAAACAGCAGCAGCCTTAATGATTTCAAGGTCATCAAGTGCGGTGACTGCAGCCGCGATTCCTTTTGCTGCAGAAACAATTTCCTCTCGCGGGAAATCTTCGTTTTCGGCGGATGCAAGCTGCCCGAGATTATAAACAGCTGAGCGTGAAAGCACTGTCGGCAAAAAGCCGGATTTTGAAGAGCAAAGTAAAATGAAATTGACATACGAAGGAGGCTCCTCAAGAATTTTCAGAATGGCATTCTGACCTTCAATACCCATCGTGTGAGAATTTTCGAGAATGAAAATTTTTCTGTCCGCTTCGTTGGGAACAACATATGCTTTCGCTCTGATTTCGCGCACGATATCAACCTTGAAGGCCTTGGGCTTGTCTTCAACCGAATAAACAAGAATATCGGCATGCGAATCGGCAGAGGCTTTTTTGCATGCGCTGCATATTCCGCAGGGAACAACGCCGCCCGAACCGCAAATAAGGGCTGCGGCAATCTTTTTGGCAAGGTTCATCCGTTCCTCCGATGAACCGCCATCAAGAATGACGGCATGGGGGAATCTTTTGGAATGCATAGCTGAAAACACGGACTTTTCAACTGCGTTATTTAAATCAAAGCCTTCAATTTTCATCGGATGACACTGCCTTCGGTTATTTTAAAGTTTTACAAATTTATCAACATCCGTAACAAAAACGGTTGCGCCGCCAACGGTAACCTCAACAGCGCGAGAAATGAAGCCTTCTGTCATGAATGAGGGGGAAGGAGATACCATCTGTGTGCGCTTGCGTGAAAACTCGCTGATGATTTCGATAACCTCATCAACTTTTTCGTCCTCTGTGCCGATAAGCAGAGTTGAGTTGCCTGCTCTTAAAAAACCGCCCGATGTGGAAAGTCTTGTGGCTCCGTAGCCTTTCTGGGTCAGGCCGTTAAGAACGCTGGGGCAATCGTCATTGTTGATAATGGCAATGATAAGCTTCATGAGTAAAACTCCTTTTTATTCGCCGTGAACGGCAATGTTTCTTTCAATAACCTTTCTTCCGCGCCATTCATATGCACGCCCCTCAAGGCTGCAGCCTTGGGAGAGATGCGCAACAGGGGAGGAAAGAAATTCTTCAATTTCGGTATATGCGGCGTTTTTGTTCATCGGGCAAACGTTCTGGCAGATGTCGCAGCCCCAGATGCAGCCGCATTCTTTCATGAGTTTTTCTTCTTCGGGAGAAAGCGTGCCTTTTTTCTGGGTTATTTCAGAAAGACATCTGTTTTTATCAAAGCCCTCTTTGCTTATTGAATTTGTCGGGCATGCGTTTAGGCATTTGCCGCATTTTATGCAAAAACTTTCTTCTTTTTCACTGCATTCAAGTTCAATGTCGGTTACGATTTCTCCGATAAAAACGAAAGAACCGTATTTTTGCGTAATGAGCAGTGAATTCATGCCTATGACTCCGAGTCCCGCAAGGCAGGCGGCCCTGACCTCCGGTATCGGCGAATTATCTGCAAATGCAGTGAACTCATTAGTTGGATAAATCTTTTTCAGTTCAGAAATTGCCGATTGAAGCTTTTTAAGCGCAACCTCATGATAATCTGCAACAACGGCATATTTTGAAATGTTGATGTTTTCGTATTCATCATCGTTCAGCAGATAAGGAAAGCAGGCAACGATTACCGATTTTGAGTTTTGCGGCAGCCGGCTTTTTGCCCGGCAGTCAATGAGCTCTGTTTTGATTTTATCAAATGGGCATATTCCCCACAACGGGGTGATTTTGTCCATTATTTTTTTTAGATACAATTTATCACCCCACCGCCTGTGCAAGAGCAATCATGACAGGCAAGGTAATTATTGAGATAAAGCTGACTATTGCAACCGTCTGCGAAGCAAGGCCTGTGTTGCGGTCATATTTTGCGGCGAACATAACCGTGTTGTTGGCTGTCGGTGCTCCTGCTGAAATGGAGAGGGCAACGAGCAGAGTGCCCGAAATGCCGACAAACCTGAATGCAGCAAGCAAAACCAAAGGCAGAATAATGAGCTTAACAAGAGAAACGGCAAATATACGCCAATTTTTGAAAACGGTTTTAAAATCGGTGTTTGCAATATAGGTTCCGAAAATCAGCATTGCAACCGGTGTGTTGAGGCTTGCGATATAGCCGATTGGCGATGCGATGATTCTCGGCAAATCAACCGAAAGCAAAAACAGCGGCAAACCGATGATAACGGAAATAACGCCGGGGTTCAGGATAAGCTTTTTAAGGTCAAATTTAACCTTTTCTCCGTCTTTACCCTTTGTTATGGTGTAAATTCCGTGAGTAAAGCTGAAAATCTGGAATGATATAATAACCGCTGAACAGTAGAAAACGCCTTCGCTTCCGAGCACCGCTTCCGCAAGAGGCAACGCCATGTAGCCGCAGTTGCCGTAAGCGCAGGAGTATTTGTAGATGCAGGATTCGTCTTTATTGCATTTGTTGAACACAAGCGATGAAATTGCGGCAGAAACAATGTGAAGCACAAAGCCGCAACCCATGGCAATAAACAGGCTTTTGGCAGTTTCGGGATTATATTCAAGGCTGCAGAAGCTTTCTATTATAACGGCGGGGGTTATGATGTAGAAAAGCAAATCGGTGCAGCTTTTTGCAACTTTTTCAGTGTAAATACCGATTTTGTCGGCAATTGCGCCGACAGCAACGAGAATATAGAGAATTGCAACCTGTTCGCTTGCGATTAGAACATTTTGAAAAAACATTATGCTTCTTCCTCTGAAGAGTTATTTTCGGATATTTTGTCGGTCAATCTTGTGAAAACCGCCGCTAGGATGAAAAGTGCATTGCTGATATCGCAGTATTCAATGGGTGACTGCTCGTGTAAAAGGTCCGCGTTGCCGGTTAAAGTAACGATAAATCTGGGAACAAAGCAAATGAGTGCAAGCAGGGCGGCGGGCAGACCGTATGCCCCGATTTTCCATTCGTTGTTTTTGCCGCTGACCTGTGAATTGACCTGAGCGAATGACATGAAGAAAAGAATAAGAAAAACAATCATGAGCATTTCAAACATAAGTTCAGAGACTCTGATATAACTGATTGTTCTTGTGAAGCGGTAAACAATTCTGAATATGCTCCAAATAACGGGAGCAAGAGAAATCAAGCGGTATTCGGAGCCGTTTGATTTGCTGCCGATGCTGGCAATGCCGAGAGCAATAAAATAGATTGCGGAAAGCAGCGCAAAAAGAGCCTGAGCAGCAAGAATAAAGTTGGAGGCACTTGCTGTTTCGGAAACAACGGGCTTTGCGCTCATGAAAGATATTATTCCGTTTGCGGCGGCGGCAAGAGCGCCTGCGGCGGCAGTTATTGAAAGAATACCGAATCCGGGGCGTTTTGTAACTTCAAGCGAGTAATCAAGCTTTTTCCTTTTGGCGAAGCCGAAAACGAAGATTGCAATTACAGCGAGAGCGGCAACTGCATTGAGAAGATAAACGCTCCAGTCGGATGCGCTGTAAAATCCTGTGTCGTTTTCAAGCACGGTGAAGAACTGGAGAGTTCTCACGGGCAACAAGATTACGGCAGCGGCAACAAAAATCAAAGAACCGATGCCGAAGCCTTTTTTTACGGAGATGCTTTTCATTTTGCAAAACCTCTTATCTGTTATTGATGGGAACATATATGTTTCTGACGTTGTTGCTCTTATATGCAGGTCTGATAATTTTTCCGCCCGTTATAAGTTCTTCGATTCGGTGAGCCGACCAGCCTGCAATTCTTGCAATTGTGAAAATCGGAGTGAAAAGATCGGGAGGTATATCAAGCATTTTATAGACAAGACCTGAATAGAGGTCAACGTTGGCACACATTGCTGATTTTTTCTGTTTCTTTTCGCTGTTGAAAATTTCGGGAGTGAGCTGCTCAATGAGGCTGAGAAGAATGAATTCATTTTCAAATTCTGTGTTAACTGCGAATTCTTCAGCCTTGTGCTTAAGGATTTTTGCTCTGGGGTCCGAAAGGGTATAAATTGCATGACCCATGCCGTAGATAAGACCCGACCCGTCACCCTCTTCCTTGCGCATGATTTTTCTCAAAAAGTCAGCAACCTGACCTTCGTTTGTTATGTCGCTGACACCGGCTTTGATTTGTTCAACCATTTCGGTGACTTTTATGTTTGCGCCGCCGTGTTTCGGGCCTTTGAGTGAGCCGATGCTTGCGGCGGTTGAAGCATATGTATCCGTGCCGCTGGAGGTAAGAACTCTGGTTGTGAAGGTTGAGTTGTTACCGCCGCCGTGCTCTGCGTGGAGCATGAGGCATGTGTCGAGAAGCTTTGCTTCCTTGTCGGTAAAGGTTTTGTCAGCTCTGATTGAACGAAGAATTGTTTCCGCCGTTCTGTGCTCGGGCTTCATCGGATGAATATACATGCTCTTTTTATAATAATGCCTGCGTTTTACCTGATAAGCATAAACCATGATTGCGGGAATCTGGGCAATCAGATGAATGCACTGGCGAAGCACATTTTCAACCGAAATATCGTCGGGGTTTTCGTCATAGGAATAAAGGGAGAGAACAGCTCTGGAAAGCTTGTTCATGATGTTGGGCGAAGGAGCCTTCATTATCATATCTTCAATGAAATCTTCGGGCAGCTCGCGGCATGCCGAAAGGATATTACAGAAGTTAGCAAGCTGTTCTTTGGTAGGCAAAGAACCGAAAAGGAGAAGATAAACAACTTCCTCAAAACCGAAGCGGTTTTCCGCAATGCAGGCGTTAACAATATCCTCCATGTCGATGCCTCTGAAAAGAAGGCGGCCTTCTCTTGGGATTTTTTCGCCGTCATCGATGAAATAGCCTTCAACGGTGCAAACGCCTGTGATGCCGGCCATAACGCCTGTGCCGTCTGAGTTTCGAAGACCTCTTTTAACGTTGAAACGCTCAAAATCCGCAGGGTCAATATGGTTATATTTTCTTATCTGATTACATAAATTTTTAATGTCATGCTCCGCAACATGAGATTCAATTGTGGACATATTCCATCCTCCGTTCCATAAAAATAATATCTCCATTCTATAATTAATTTATTATATATCTTTATAAATTAAAAGTCAAGAAAGGATGAATAAAATGCGTGCCAATCTTATTATATGTATTATCATCGCCGTTTCGATGATTGTTTGCCCCGTTGCGGCTCTCGGCAGCGAATCGTTGCCTGAAGAAGCGAGTAAGAGACAAGCGTCTCAGGTGTTTCAGCCGAATGTGAGTGAGGAGTATATTGCCGTTATGTCTTCGTCAACGGGTAAAATCGAAAAGGTGAAAATGCGTGAATATGTTATCGGCTCTGTAGCTGCAGAAATGTCTGCTGTTTATCACACCGAAGCACTCAAGGCGCAGGCGGTTGCAAGC
>JAZLCS010000159.1:0-1953 GCA_045614385.1 Acutalibacteraceae bacterium
TGCCGTAACTGCGGTCATCTTGTAATGGGCAAAAAAGCTCCCGAGGTTTGCCCGGTTTGCGCTCATCCTCAGGCATTCTTTGAAGTGAGAAAAGAAAATTATTGATTTTAAATGCTTTTTGCCGGAGTCATTTGACTTCGGCTTTTGCTTTGCTTTGAAAATATTTAATGAACTTTTACAGTTTTTATTGCTATTTTATTTAAATAATTATATAATTACTGTGGCAGAAATTTTTTGAGGTGAATTTACATGAAAAAAATTATTAAAATTATTTCTCTTGTTCTCGCATTAACCTTTGTATTTTGTGCTTGCAGTAACGGTAATGAAGAAACAACAACTTCTCCTGCAGAAGACACAACTCTGTTTGATTCAGATGCTTCAAATCAGCTTGTTAAGTTCACAATGGAAAACGGCGGCAGTTTTATAATTGAACTTTATCCCGAATATGCTCCCGCAACTGTTGAAAACTTTGTTAACCTTGTCAGCGAAGGATTTTATGACGGGCTCACTTTCCACAGAGTTGTTGAAGATTTTATGGCTCAGGGCGGTGACCCCGAAGGTACAGGTATGGGCGGCAGCGATAAGAAAATTAAAGGCGAATTCATAAATAACGGATTTACTCAGAACACCCTTTCGCACACAAGAGGCGTGATTTCAATGGCTCGTTCATCAAATCCCAACTCTGCTTCGTCTCAGTTCTTTATCTGCTATGGTGATGCAACCTTCCTTGACGGAGATTACGCCGCTTTCGGTATGGTTACGGAGGGCATGGAGGTTGTTGATTCCTTCCTTGAGATTGAGAGAACAATCGGCAACGACGGCGCACTTTCAAGTCCTGTTGAGCCCATAGTTATTGAAAAAGCGGAGGTAATTGAAGGTGCGTAATATAACTTTCAAAGCATTCAAAGCTTCTGAAATCGAATTTGTAAATAAGCATGAAAACGGAACACGGATTGAGTTTGAAAACAAATACTCATATAACGTAAAGTATTCGGCGAATAATACTTGTGTCGGCGAATTTACCGTTGAAGTAAATGACAAGGCAAATAAAGAAAAGTTCCATATCAAAGCAGTTGTTCTCGGTGTGTTTACATATAATCCCGAAGCAAAGAAGGAAGTTATTCATGTTGAATCCTATAAGGAACTGTTTCCTTATGTGAGAACAATGATTTCTTCGCTTACGGTCAATGCCGGAATTCCGCCGGTTATTTTGCCTAATTTTGATATTGAATCACAAAGCATTTATAAATTCGGAAAAAATGTTTAAAATTCAGGAAAGAGGAAAAATTTATGGATATAATGGATATTGCCTCAAAAGGTATTGTTGCAATCACAAAAAATTTCGGTAAAAAAATCTGCAAGAAGCAGGGTAAGGCACCTGAAATTGAAAAAGTACAACCTATTGAAATTAAAGGCTCTGCTTACAGACTCGGCTTTTCAAAGGCGGAAATCATGCCCGATCTTTCAAACGGCAAAACATATTGGATTGCCGGTCACGGCTCGGGCCATAAAATGGAAGGCGTGCTTACTCCCGTTTATGTCAGCGCAGTGTGGATCGACTGCGGAAATGATGAAGGCATGCTTTGGCTTGGCGGCGACATTGTCGGCATGACAAGAGTTGAAGTCAATAAAATCCGCTCCATGATTATGGCTTCCGACAAAATCAAAGGCTGTAAATGTATCAATTTCAGTTGTACTCACAGCCATTCGGGCATTGATACCCTCGGCTATTGGGGCAAGCCCAATCTTGTCAGCATTCCTTCGGACGGCAAAGACCCCGAGTATATGGAAATGCTGATGAATAACTGTGTTAAGGTTGCCGAAGAAGCTTATGCAAACAGAAAATCAGGCAAGCTTTACAACGGCAGCATCAATATTAAAGACGGTCTTTATACAAGAAGAGGTTTTATTGATAAACACGAGGTTCTTTCAAGATTCCGTTTTGTGCCCGCA
>JAZLCS010000160.1:0-9024 GCA_045614385.1 Acutalibacteraceae bacterium
AAAAGTCATTCAAATTGAAGTGCGGTAGGGCGGCGGAGCGGAAACACTGCCGCCACGGCTTTCAGGCGAAAAAGAACAGGAATACCTCGTAAAACTCGAAAACGGCGATAAGGAAGCAAGAGAAGAACTGATTGTTCACAATCTTCGGCTGGTTGTTTACATAGCAAAAAAATTTGAAAATACGGGAATACCGATTGAGGACTTGATTTCAATAGGCACTCTGGGACTTATAAAAGCGGTAAACACTTTCAGGATTTCAAAAAACATCAAGCTTGCAACCTATGCCTCAAGGTGCATTGAAAACGAAATATTAATGTATTTAAGAAAAACAAATTCAATGAAAACAGAGGTTTCATATTACGAACCGCTGAACATTGACTGGGACGGCAATGAACTTTTGCTCTCCGATGTTTTGGGCAGCGAACCCGATGAAATATACAGAGATATCGAAGCGGATGATGAAAGAAGCAGGCTGTATAAAGCAATCAACTCGCTCGGTGAACGGGAAAGGATGATAATGACCATGCGGTTCGGAATAGGCGGCGGCAGAGAATACACGCAAAAAGAGGTTGCGGATTCGCTTGGAATATCGCAAAGCTATATTTCAAGACTGGAAAAAAGGATTATAGAAAAGATTAAAAGAGAGGTTTGATGCCTCTCTTTTTTACTGTTCAAAAATCGCTCATAAATCGATAATAATTATTTTACCGTGTCTTAAATCATTATAAATACCGCGTCCATATTATTCCGATATACTTCTTGTCGTCGAAATATTACGCTCATTTTCAGGATAAAATATCCTCGAGGTGAAAATTATGATTTTTTCGGCAGTTACCGCAATTATTTCCTATCTTATAGGCAGCATAAGCTCGGCAGTTATTATTTCAAAAACAATTTACGGAGAGGATGTTCGCCGGTTAGGCAGCGGAAACGCAGGGGCAACAAACACACTGCGCGTTTTCGGTAAAAAGACAGGTACGGCAGTGTTCCTTTTTGATTTTTCAAAAGGTCTGCTGTGCACGGCAGCGGCAAGATGCCTTATATACTTCTTCGATGCACCCTATGAATGCATACTTTTCGCAGGATTTTTTGCTCAGTTAGGTCACACCTTTCCGATTTTCTTCAAGTTCAGAGGCGGAAAAGGCGTTGCAACGGCAGCAGGTGCCGCGTTTGCAATAATGCCCTCCGTTGCAACTGTACTTTTTGCAATTTTTGCGCTGATAATTCTGATAACCAAAATCGTTTCGGTTGGCTCGGTAATATGCGCTGCCGCTTATCCCCTTCTCGCATATTTTTTGAGCAATGACAAAGCTTACGCAAACTTTGTTTTTGCAGCAGCCTGCGCTGTTCTGATAACACTCAAACATGTAAAAAATCTTACCCGTCTGATTGACGGGAAAGAGAATAAATTATCATTCAAAAAAAATGATTAATTTTGAGAGAATTAGTAAATATTTGTAATTCATCAAATCGCATTGACTGAGCAAAAAGGTCAATGTATAATTGGCGAGGATTTAAGGACATGCCACGCACTTTATTTTATTGATTAAAGCGGGTGGGAAGCCGCATTTGCGGATTTAATATAAAAGAATAATCGGGGCGGTCTTTAGATATAATTCAGATAAAACGGAGGAAATTTATGACACTCAAACTAAAAGGGCTGCTTGCCGTTGTGCTTTCAATGGCATGCTTTCTCTCAACAACACCTATCGCAGGCTTCGCAGCCGGCAAAACAACCGTCAGCATCACAGAAGGCTCTCTCTCGGCAGTTGATGCAGACGGTAACCAGACAAACACACCTGCTGTCAGTGCAGGAGACGAAATCGTTAAAGCCGATGAAAAGGGTATGTTTTATGTTACCGTAAACGGCGAAAAAGCATCTGAAAACTATAGCGAAAAAACCTATGACGGCTATGCTCAGAACAATGCCGAATCAGAAAAAAGCGGTAATACTTATTATGAAAGCTACAACGTTCCCGAAGCACCCGCAGGATATAAAGAGGGTGCTGCGGTCACGGTTGAACAGAGCAATGATTACTATGCGAATGAAGATGCTTTTTATCTCGGAAATATAGTAAAACTTACGTATTCTCCCATTGAATACAAAGTCATCTTTGACCTTAACGGCGGAGAAGGCACAATCGAAGCTATAAATACAAAATATGATACCGAATTCACTCTTCCCGATTCCGACTCGGCATCCAAAGAAAGCTTCGCACTTAAAGGCTGGAACACCGCCGCAGACGGAAGCGGCACTTCATACACCGCAGCACAGAAGGTTAAAAACCTGACCGAAACAGACGGCGGAGAAATATCGCTCTTTGCGCAGTGGGAAACTGCAGATGAGGAAGCAAATGAATTCACTGTAACTTATTATCTGAGCGAAACCGAACAATACGGATTACAGCAAAAATACACAGCGGGCAGCACAATCGTTCCGCCCGAATCCCCCAAAAAGGACGGCTTTGAGTTTGCCGGCTGGATTCTCGGCGAAGAAGACGGTAAAACCATTCCCATGCCCGAAACAATGCCTGCAAACGACATCAAGGCATATGCTTCATGGGAGCTCAAAAATTATACAATCAAATACATGGTTGACGAAACCGAATACTCAACAAAAAACGCAACCTACGGCTCTGACATCACACTCACAACACCCGAAGACCCTGAAAAGGAAGGATACGTTTTTGCAGGCTGGTATGATGCGGAAAGCAATAATCTTTACAGCTATACAACCGTACCCGCTTCCGATGTCACTTTCACTGCAAAATGGCTCAAAAACGGCAATGTTGTCTACATGGTTGACGGCAAAACTTACGAAGCATATGAGGTGACCGAAGGCGATAAAATTCCCGTTCCCGAAGACCCCGAAAAATTTGCTCACAAATTTAACGGATGGGATCCCGAAATTCCTTCGGTAATGCCCGAATCCGACCTCACTTTCACAGCTCAGTTTGTTCTTGACAAGGATTTCATAACCCTTGTTGTCGGCGGAACCGTTGTTGCAGGCGGTATTGTGGCACTTATTGCAGGTGCAGGAGCTGCTGCAATCACCGGCATTTCAATCGTCGGCGGAATTATAGCGCTTCTCGGAGTTTCTTCAAACATTAAAAAATCCTATACGGTAACCTACAAAGTTGACGGCAGTGTTTATAAAACTTATAAACATGAGGCGGGAGAAAAAATTACAGTACCTGCCAACCCGACAAAATCAGGCTATAAATTTGCAGGCTGGAACCCCGAAATTCCCGATGAAATGCCTAAGAAAAATCTTACTTTCGAAGCAAAGTGGACTGAAATAAAAGACGATTCAAACACAGACACAAAAATTCCCTCAACCGGTTCAACAAAAGCGGGAATAGCGGCATTTGCGGCAATTGCCCTTTCGGCAGCGGCAGCCATTATTTTTAAAAAGCAAAAAGAAAAATAATCGTCCGAACATCAGCGGTACCCGATGAATAATCGGGTATCGCTTTTTTATTGACTTTCCGCAAATAAAGTGATACATTAAGAAAGCTTTCGTTTTTTTCTTATCCAATATCGAAAGTTCTTTCTGCGGAGGTAAACAATGAAAAAGAAAAAGATTTTTTACAGCGAAGCCGCTTATCTGTCCGGGCTCATTTTTCTCGCTTTGGCAACGGCATTAATTGAGGCGGCAGACTTCGGAGTTTCAATGGTTGTTGCTCCGGCATATCTTCTGCATCTGAAGCTGTCGGAATTCCTGCCGTTTTTCTCCTTCGGTGTTGCGGAATTTACTCTCCAGGTTGTTATTATTTCTTTGGTAGCAATAATATCGAGAAAGCTGAAGTTCTCCTATCTCTTTTCATTTGTAACAATTGCTGTTTACAGCGTTTTACTTGACTTTTTTATAGCCATGCTTGAATTTTTGCCCAAAGAGCACCTTGCTGTGCGCATCATGATTTTTGCGCTCGGAGTTTTAATATGCTCGGCATCGGTTTCAATGCTCTTTCATACATATATTTCTCCCGAAGCATACGAGCTTTTTGTCAAAGAAGTTTCGGCGAAATTCAGGCTTAATATCAACAAATTCAAAACCTGTTATGACTGCACAAGCTGCGCAATCGGAATCATCATGTCCTTTGTTTTCTTTGGTTTCGGACATTTTGAGGGAATTAAATTCGGGACTGTCATATGCGCCCTTCTCAACGGATTTTTAATCAGCAGATTTTCAAAAGTTTACGAGAAAAATTTTGAATTCAAAGATAAATTCCGTTTCAGGAAATATTTTGAATAATAAAAAACCGTTATGCATCTCTTTTGAGATTACATAACGGTTTTTTGTTTATATTTTCTTTTGAAAGAGCCTTTTGCACAGCACAGTTTCAAAATTTCTCCTTGATTTTCTTAAGAATTTCATCATCCGCAGGACAGAATCTGTATTCATCGATTTCTTCGGGTGTTATGCTTCTGATGTCATTATGTTCGAGCTTTTGCGGAACTCCTTCAGCAATTTCCGCGTTGAAAAGAGTAAGGTGGATTGTGATATCGGGATATTCATGGTCAACCTCCATAAACACATCACCCACTCTGACTGTTACGCCGATTTCTTCGCGGCATTCACGAACCAGAGCTTCTTCAAGTGTTTCTCCGGCTTCAACCTTTCCGCCGACAAACTCCCACTGATAAGCTCTTGTTTTTGTTACCGGACGCTGAAAAATCATAAATTTATCACCATCACGTATAAGTGCCGCCACTACCTGAACCATTTTTATCACCTTCAGAATTTTATTATTTAAATTTACACCAAACCGCACATAAAGTCAACCTCAGTTGTTTTCCGTTTCGGATTTTTCGATTTAATAAAAACAACATAAAATTGATTTTCAACCTCAAAAATTCTTTGTACAACCTGCATATTTTTATCCACAAAAAAATGTGCAAATTGTTGCAACAAACAATTTTGTTTTACAGATTTTTTTATGACGGATTTTCTGTTGACATCGCTCATGCTTTTATATATAATATAAGGAAATTTATAGTGCACAAGTATTTTTAATGTTGTAAAACCGCATATTCCGTCAGGAAATGCTGTTCAAAAAGGAGAGATTCGGTATGAAAAAAATCACAATCACAGATGCAACGCTCAGAGAGTGTGCTCGCAGGGGTGACATTGCCCTCAGCTTCAAAGAGAAGCTCGAAATCGCAAAGCTGCTCGACAAACTCAACATTGATGTTATCGAAGCCGCACCCATAGTTGACGAAAAAATCGACACCCTTGTTTTGCGCACTATAAGCCCCCTCCTAAAGAACAGCATCCTATCATGTCCCGTCGGCAGCACGGTTGAGGAAGCAGACAGAGCAATGAGCTCCATTTCAGGCGCAAAAAAGCCCAGACTTGTTGTTTCCCTTCCTGTGTCGGCAGTTCAGATGGAATATTTTTATCATAAAAAACCTGCTCAGATGATTGAGCTTATCGGTACACTGACGGCTCACTGCTCATCAATTTGCTCAGACGTCGAATTCTCGGCGGTTGATGCAACAAGAGCAGAAAAAGAATATCTTTTTGAAGCAGTTAAAACCGCTGTTGAAAACGGAGCAAAAACAATTTCTCTCTGCGATACTGCAGGCGCATTGCTTCCAACGGAATTTGCATCGCTTATTGAAGAACTTTATGCAGCCGTTCCGGCTGTTAAGAATATTGCTGTCAGCGTTGAATGCAGCGACGCTCTTGACATGGCTAATGCATGTGTATTTGCATGCATCGGCGCAGGAGCAACTCAAATCAAAACCTGCATCGGCAGCGAAGCGATGGCAAACCTTGAGCATGTCATGAAAGCTCTGCAGGTCAAGGGTCACACCCTTGATGTGGGATATGGCGTAAATTCAATGGCTCTTAACCACTCCGCAAAGCAAATTCTCGGCATGACAAGCGAAACAAGCAAGAATCTGACCGTTTCGGAAGGAGTAGCTGAATATGCAAACGCCGTGCTTCTTGATGACACTGCAGACATTGCAAAAGTCAGCAAAGCCATTGTCTCTCTCGGCTATGAGCTTTCGGAAGACGATACCGCAAAGGTTTTTGAAGCATTCAAAAACGTTTCAGCCAAAAAGCAGGTTGGCTCAAAAGAGCTTGATGCAATCGTTGCAAACGTCGCTCATCAGGTTCCTCCTACCTACAGACTTCAGAGTTATGTTATCAACTCCGGTAATGTAATTTCATCCACTGCAAACATCATCCTTGAAAAAGGCAGCAGAACTCTCAAAGCAGTCTGCATAGGTGACGGCCCCATCGATGCGGCATTCCATACAATTGAGCAGATAATCGGCCATCATTATGAACTTGATGATTTTCAGATTCAGTCAGTTACCGAAGGCCGCGAAGCAATGGGTGAAGCACTTGTCAAGCTCCGCTCCAACGGCAAGCTCTATTCGGGCAAAGGCGTTTCAACAGATATAATCGGAGCCAGCATCGTTGCTTATATCAATGCGCTCAACAAAATCGTTTATGAGGAGAAAGCTATATGAAACTGTCATTTTCAACAAACGGATGGCAGGAGCTTTCATGGTCTGAATTCGTAAGCACTGCCAATGAACTCGGATTTTCAGGAATCGAAATCCATAACATTACAGACGACAGGTTCACCGGAAACGATGCACCTTTTAACAAACAGAATTCCGCTGCAACCGTTCACAAGCTGCGCGAAAACTCACTTTCAATCCCCTGCCTTGATACTTTCTGTAACATCGCAAACAGCGAAACCGCAGAGGACAGCTTTGAAGAAATCGCAACAGCAATTGAAATCGCCGCAAGAATCAGATGTCCATACATCAGAATTCATGCCTACGCAACCGGCGAAGACAAAAAAGCAGAAGATTCAACGGTTATTTCTCTTATCGGCAGAATAATTGAAAAAGCAGAGCAGGATAATGTTGCCCTGCTTGTTGAAACGGTCGGAATATATGCCGATACATCAAGGCTGCGCGACCTTCTCAATGTTTTCGCTTGTGACCATCTCGCGGCACTTTGGGATATCAACCATCCTTACAGAGATTTCGGCGAAGAGCCCGACACAACAATCACAAATCTCGGCGCATACATAAAGCATGTTCACGTTAAAGACTCCGTTGTTGAAAACGGCGAAGTTAAATACAGACTCATCGGAGAAGGTTCTCTTCCGATTCAGACAATGCTCAACGCACTTGAATCTGTTAATTATGACGGCTTCCTTTCATATGAATGCCAGCCCGAAACAATGGAGGACTTCGGCGTTTCCGAAATCGTGTTCCCGCATTTTGTGAACTCAATCACAAATTATGATAAAAAGAAAATAAGTGAAGAGCTTCTTTACACAAACAGAAGCGGCAGCGGCAAATTTGTTTGGGAAAAATATAAGCTCATCAACAAGACTTTCTCAGAAGTTCTTGACACGATGGTTGAAAAATTCCCCGACCAAATTGCTTATAAGTACACTACTCTCGACTACACAAGAACTTATTCACAGTTCCGTGACGATGTTGATAACTGTGCAAGGGCTCTCATTGCTCTCGGCGTTAAACCCGGCGACAAAGTTGCCGTCTGGCTCACAAACCTGCCCCAGTGGTTCATCACTTTCTGGGCAACAACAAAAATCGGCGCAGTTCTTGTCACGGTTAACACTGCTTATAAAATCCACGAGATTGAGTATCTTCTCAGACAGTCTGACACGCACACGCTTATCACAATCGAATCCTGCCTTGACTCAAACTATGCGGATTCAATTGCTCAGCTTTGCCCAGAGCTTGAGGTTGCGGTTCCCGGCAAACCGCTTCACTGCCGCAAGCTTCCGTTCCTTCGTAATATCATCACAGTCGGTTACCGCCAGAAAGGCTGTCTGACCTGGGAAGAAGCGATGGACATGGCTGTCAGAGTTCCTGTTGAAGAGGTTTACCGCAGAGCAGCAGCCGTTAATTGCCACGACGTTGCCAACATGCAGTATACTTCAGGCACAACAGGCTTCCCGAAAGGCGTTATGCTCACTCACTATAACATTGTCAACAACGGCAAAACCATCGGTGACAGAATGGACATGTCTACAGCCGACAGAATGATGATTCAGGTTCCGATGTTCCACTGCTTCGGCATGGTTCTTTCCATGACATCAATGATGACTCACGGCGGCACACTCTGCCCCCTGCCTTATTTCTCGGCTAAATCATCACTTGCATGCGTAAATCAGGAACATATCACATGCTTCAACGGCGTTCCCACAATGTTCATTGCAATGTTCCAGCATGAGGACTTCGCAAAGACCGACTTCTCATACATGAGAACAGGTATTATGGCAGGTGCCAACTGCCCGCCCGACCTCATGAAACGCGCGGCGGCTGAAATGAATATGACGGAAATTCTCTCCGTTTACGGCGAAACAGAGGCTTCACCGGGCTGCACAATGGGCGAGGTTAACGAATCGCTTGAGGACAGAACGGAAACCGTAGGCAGCGCGTTCCCCAATGTTGAATGCAAAATTATCGACCCTGAAACAGGCGAAGATTTGCCTGACGGAGAAAACGGCGAGTTTGTTGCAAGAGGCTATAATATCATGAAAGGATATTATAAAATGCCTAAAGCAACAGAAGCCGCAATCGACAAAGACGGCTGGCTTCACAGCGGCGATATCGCCTGCAGAAGACCTGACGGATATTATCTTATCACAGGCAGACTCAAGGATATGATTATCCGCGGTGGCGAAAACATCTATCCCAGAGAAATAGAAGAATTCATCTTCACTCACGAATATGTTCAGGACGTTCAGGTTATCGGCGTGCCGGATAAGCGCTACGGCGAAGAAATCATGGCCTGCATTATTCTTAAAGAAGGCAAAACGATGACAGAGGAACAGATGAAGGATTACATTCTTTCGCATATGGCAAGGCACAAGGTTCCCCGCTACATCGACTTCGTGGAGAAGTTCCCCATGAACGCCGCGGGTAAGATCCTCAAGTACAAAATGCGCGAAGAAGCCGAAAAACTCCCCGAGTTCATCGAAGCTTCTAAGATCGAAACTGCCTGAGGTTGGAACTTTT
>JAZLCS010000161.1:0-17242 GCA_045614385.1 Acutalibacteraceae bacterium
AGGAGCAAGCGTTTCCGCAAAGATTGTCAAGAACGGTAAAGCAAAGAAAGTTATCGTTATGACCTACAAGCCCAAGAAGAACTCCAAGAGAAAGATGGGCCACAGACAGCCTTATACCAAGGTTGAAATCTCTGCTATCAACGCATAAGCAAGACCTATGACAAGGGTCAAGTTCTTAGTCGGTAACAGACAGCTTAAAGGCTTTGAAATCAGCGGGCATGCGGGCTTTGCCGAAAGCGGCAAAGACATTATCTGTGCTTCGGTTTCCTCAGCGGCTTATATGGCGGCTAATACAATAACCGACGTTATCGGCGCCAATGCCGATGCAAGAGCAGATGACGGCGCAATGTCACTCATGCTGAAAGAGCCAAACGAAAGAACCGAAACGGTTCTTAAGGGGCTGGAGCTTCATTTGACGGAGCTTTCAAAACAGTATCCCGAAAACATCAAAATAATCTACGGAGGTGTAAAGAATGCTTAAGATAAACATTCAGCTTTTCGCTCATAAGAAAGGTATGGGTTCAACCCGTAACGGCCGTGACTCAGAATCAAAGAGACTCGGCGCAAAGAGAGCTGACGGTCAGTTCGTTCTTGCAGGTAACATCCTTGTAAGACAGAGAGGTACTCACATCCATCCCGGCAACAACGTTGGTAAGGGTTCAGACGATACTCTCTTCGCACTTATTGACGGTACAGTTAAGTTCGAGCGTATGGGCAAAGACCGCAAGAAGGTCAGCGTTTACGCAGTTGAGCAGTAATTTACAGTAAAAACGAATCCGCTATGCAATCGCATAGCGGATTTTTTCCGTTTTATTTCAAAACCTCTTTCAGATACATACCCGTATAAGATTTTTTGCATTTTGCAACCTCTTCGGGCGTTCCCTGAGCAACGATTTTTCCGCCGCCGTTGCCGCCTTCGGGGCCGAGGTCGATGATATGGTCGGCAACCTTGATAACGTCAAGATTGTGCTCGATAACAATAACCGTGTTGCCTTTATCAACAAACTTCTGAAGAACTTCAATCAGCCTGTGAACATCGGCTGTGTGCAGACCCGTTGTGGGTTCATCAAGGATATAAACCGTTTTGCCCGTTGAGACTCTTGCAAGCTCTGTTGCAAGCTTGACTCTCTGCGCCTCACCGCCCGAAAGAGTAGTTGCAGGCTGTCCGATTTTGATGTATCCCAATCCTACATCATAGAGGGTTTTGATTTTACGGTGGATTTTAGGGATGCTTTCAAAGAAATTCATGCCCTCTTCAACCGTCATATCAAGAATATCGGCAATGTTTTTGCCTTTGTAATGCACTTCAAGAGTTTCTCTGTTGTATCTTTTGCCCTTGCAGACTTCGCAAGGCACATAAATGTCGCTCATAAAGTGCATTTCGATTTTTACGATGCCGTCGCCCTGACATGCTTCGCATCTGCCGCCCTTAACGTTAAAAGAAAAACGGTTGGCTTTGTAGCCCTTTTTCTTTGAATCAACGGTTGATGCAAACAAATCTCTGATATCGTTGAAAACTCCCGTGTAGGTTGCAGGGTTTGAACGGGGAGTTCTGCCGATAGGCGACTGGTCGATGTCAATAACCTTATCAAGATATTCAGTTCCTATGATTTTATCGTGGTCACCGGGAACTTTTTTTGCACCGTTAAGGTGGGTTACAAGATATTTTTTGAGAATTTCATTAACGAGTGATGATTTGCCTGAGCCGGAAACACCCGTTACACAGATGAGTTTGCCGAGTGGGAATTCAACATCAATATTTTTAAGGTTGTTTTCTCTTGCTCCGTGAACAGTGAGCGTTTTGCCGTTGCCCTCTCTGCGCTTTTCGGGAACGGGAATGAATTTTTTGCCGCTGAGATACTGACCGGTAATTGACTTTTCGCAGCTTTTGATATCCTCAACACTTCCGCAACAGACTATTTCACCGCCGTGAATACCTGCGCCGGGACCGACATCAACAATGTAGTCTGCGGCATTCATGGTTTCTTCATCGTGCTCAACAACTATGAGTGTGTTACCTATGTCACGCAGATGCTGCAGCGTTTTGAGAAGCTTTGCGTTATCGCGCTGATGCAGACCGATGCTCGGTTCATCAAGAATATAAAGCACACCCATGAGCGAAGAACCGATTTGTGTTGCAAGCCGGATTCTCTGCGCCTCGCCGCCCGAGAGCGTTGCTGACGGGCGTGCAAGAGTAAGATAATCAAGACCGACGCTTGAAAGGAACTCCAGTCTGCTTCTGATTTCTTTGATGATCTGCTCGCCTATCATTTTATCTCTTTCGGAGAGTTTTATAGTATCCAGAAATTCAATTTCATCATTTATTGATTTTTGCGTAAATTCATCAATGTTTATGCCGCCGACGGTAACGCCGAGAGATTCTTTTTTGAGCCTTGCGCCGCCGCATTCGGGGCATTTGACAGAGGACATATAACCCTCTATTTCGTTTCTTGAAAATTCGCTTGTGGTTTCGCGGTATCTTCTTTCAAGGTTGTTTATAATACCTTCAAAATCGGTCATGTATGTGCCGCTGCCGTATTCGCTGCGGCGTTCAAGCTTGATTTTCTTGCCGTCTGTGCCGTAGAAAATAACGTCTTTAGCCTTTTTGGAAAGGTCTTTGAACGGAGTGTCAAGTGAAAAATCATAGGCATTGGCAAGCCCTTCATAATACATCTGCGCAATTGTGCCGCCGTCTGAGCTGCTCCAACCGCTTGCTTTGATTGCTCCTTCTTTTATGGAAAGATTGGGATCGGGCACAATGAGTTTCGGGTCAATCTTCATGAAAACGCTCAGACCCGAACATTTGGGGCAAGCACCAAACGGATTGTTAAATGAAAATGAACGGGGTTCAAGCTCTTCTATATTAACTCCGTGCTCGGGGCAGGCATAGTTGAGCGAGTAAAGCTGTTCTTCGCCGTCAATAACGTCAATCAGTAAAAGTCCGTCGGTGAGATTTGTTGCTGTTTCGATTGAATCGGCAAGTCTTGAGCGTATGCCGTCTTTTATGATAAGTCGGTCAACGACCACCTCGATGTTGTGCTTTATATTCTTTTCAAGCTTGATTTCTTCCGATAAATCATAGGTTATGCCGTCAATGCGTACTCTTGCAAAGCCGCCCTTGCGGATTTGCTCAAGCTCTTTAACATATTCGCCCTTTTTGCCTCGTGCAATGGGCGCCATAACCTGAATTCTGGTGCCTTCGGGCATAGAAAGAACGCGCTTTGTTATATCGTCAACCGTCTGCTTGCTGATTTCTCTGCCGCATTCGGGGCAGTGGGGGATGCCGATTCTTGCATAGAGAAGACGCAGATAGTCATAAATTTCCGTTACAGTGCCGACAGTTGAACGGGGATTTTTTGAGGTTGTTTTCTGGTCAATTGAAATAGCGGGGGAGAGACCTTCAATGCTGTCAATAGCGGGCTTTTCCATTTGACCGAGGAACTGTCTTGCATATGACGAAAGCGATTCAACATATCTTCGCTGACCCTCGGCATATATTGTGTCAAACGCAAGCGAGGATTTGCCCGAGCCTGAAAGGCCCGTGAAAACAACAAGCTTGTCACGGGGTATCTGTATATCAACATTTTTAAGGTTGTGCTCTTTAGCACCCTTTACGGTTAAATATTTTGATGCCATTATTTACCTCTTCTTAGTTTTTCAATTCTGTCACGCAGGAATGCTGCATGCTCAAATTCAAGTATTTTTGCAGCAGCCTTCATTTCCGCCGTGAGTCTGACAATCATCTCTTCGCGTTCTTTTCTGCTCATCTTTGAAACCGGTTTATCGCCGTCATCCTTAGCGGAAATTTCAATAATTTCATGAACATCTTTAACGATGGTTTGCGGTGTGATGCCGTGCTCTTCGTTATATTTCATCTGCTTTTGTCTGCGGCGTTCTGTTTCGGTTATCGCTCTTTCCATGGATGGCGTTACACAGTCGGCATACATAATAACCGTGCCCTGTGCGTTTCTTGCTGCCCTGCCTATGGTCTGTATGAGCGATGTTTCGGAGCGCAGGAAGCCTTCTTTGTCTGCGTCAAGTATCGCAACGAGAGATACTTCGGGGATATCAAGACCTTCACGCAGAAGATTGATTCCGATAAGCACATCGAAATCACCGAGCCGCAGACCTCTTATGATTTCCATGCGTTCAATCGTATCTATATCATGGTGCATATATCGCACCTTTATATCGAGATTTTCAAGATAATCCGTTAAATCCTCCGCCATGCGCTTGGTGAGGGTTGTAACAAGAACCCTTTCGCCCGTGGCGGTTCTTTCATTGATTTCCGAAACAAGGTCGTCTATCTGACCTTCAACGGGTCTGACGGAAATTTCGGGGTCAAGAAGCCCTGTCGGTCTGATAACCTGCTCAGCGATTTGTGCGCTCTTTTCTTTTTCCAACTCGCCCGGAGTTGCGCTGACAAAAATTTTCTGACCGGTTCTTTCATAGAATTCGTCGAATGTTAATGGTCTGTTGTCAAATGCCGAGGGCAGGCGGAAGCCGAAGTTGACAAGGCTTTCTTTTCTCGCCCTGTCGCCGCCGTACATCGCTCTGACCTGCGGAAGAGTAACGTGCGACTCGTCAACAAACAGCAGAAAATCGTCGGGAAAATAGTTGAGCAGAGTGAATGGTGCGGAGCCTGCAGGTCTGCCCGACATAATTCTTGAATAATTTTCAATGCCTTTGCAAAAGCCTGTTTCGCGCAGCATTTCAATGTCATATTCCGTGCGCTGGCGGATTCTCTGCGCCTCAAGCAGCTTGCCGTTTTCCTGAAAATACTTTTCTCTTTCAAGCATTTCGCCGAATATATTTGAAATGGATTTTTCCATTTTGTCGGGAGCGATTACATAGTGTGATGCGGGATAAATCGCCGCATGAGAAAGCACGCTTTTAACCTGACCCGTCAGGGCGTTTATCTCGCTTATTCTGTCAATTTCATCGCCGAAAAACTCAACTCTGATTCCGTTTTCATTCGAATAAACGGGGAATATTTCAACAACATCGCCGCGAACACGGAATTTGTTTCGGCTGAAATCAATGTCGTTTCTTTCATACTGTATGGAAACCAGCTTTTCAATCAACTCGTCACGGCTTTTTTCCATCCCAGTGCGCAGAGAAATAACCATGCTGCGGTAGTCAATCGGGTCGCCGAGAGTGTAAATGCACGAAACGCTGGCAACGATGATGACATCGCGTCTTTCGGAGAGAGCGGAGGTTGCGGAATGGCGAAGCTTGTCAATTTCGTCATTGACCGCAGAATCTTTTTCGATATAGGTATCCGTTGTGGGAATATATGCTTCGGGCTGATAATAATCATAGTAACTGACAAAATACTCAACTGCATTTTCGGGAAAGAACTCGCGGAATTCCGAGCAAAGCTGGGCAGCAAGGGTTTTGTTATGAGCCAAAACAAGCGTGGGTCTGTTGACTCTTTCGATGACGTTTGCCATTGTGAAGGTTTTGCCCGAGCCGGTAACGCCGAGCAATGTCTGTTCGGCCATGCCCTTGTTTATTCCGTCAACAAGCTGAGCGATAGCCTGCGGCTGGTCGCCAGTCGGTTTGTATTTGGAATGCAAAACAAACTTATCCATAACTCTTCTCCCGTAACGCAATATGAACAAATGTTCTAACAAATTATATCATATATAATTTTAAATGTAAACCTTTTATTTAAAATAATTTATGAATATCAACAAAATTCATAAACGAATATCGTCAGTTATCTTTGTTTGTTGACATTTTATACAAATAGTGGTATTATAAATCAAATAAGATAATTAATTGCGGCATTGCATCTCAATTCTGAAATGGAGTGTTTTATTTGAAAGGTATCATCCTTGCGGGCGGCTCGGGAACTCGTCTTTATCCCTTAACAATGGTAACCAGTAAGCAGCTTTTGCCCGTTTATGATAAGCCCATGATATATTATCCCCTGTCAACGCTTATGCTTGCGGGAATCAGAGATATTTTGATTATATCAACTCCGAGCGATACACCCCGTTTTGCGGAGCTTCTCGGCAGCGGCAGGCAGTTCGGTATCAATCTTTCCTACGCTGTTCAGGAAAATCCTGACGGCCTTGCGCAGGCATTCATTATCGGTGAAAAATTTATCGGCGATGATGATGTTGCAATGGTTCTCGGCGATAATCTTTTTTACGGCAACGGTTTGGGGCATATGCTTCGCCAGGCTGCGAAGAATAAAAACAGAGCAACGATTTTCGGCTATTATGTTGATAATCCGCAGTCTTTCGGAGTTGTTGAATTTGACGAAAACGGTGTTCCCGTTTCGATTGAAGAAAAACCCGAAGTTCCCAAGTCCAACTATGCCGTTACAGGCCTGTATTTCTATGATAACCGTGTTGTTGAGTTTGCAAAATCTCTCAAGCCATCAAAAAGAGGCGAGCTTGAAATAACCGATATCAATCAGATGTATCTCGACAGAGGCGACCTTGACATAAAGCTTATGGGCAGAGGCTTTGCATGGCTTGATACGGGAACTGTTGATAATCTTATGGATGCGGCAAACTTCATCAGAACCGTTGAAAAGCTGCAGGGCATCAAAATTTCCGCGCCTGAAGAAATTGCTTATAATATGCGTTGGATCAGCCGCGAGGCTTTGCTTGCTTCGGCGGAAAAATACGGAAAATCCTCTTACGGCCAGCATCTTCGTTCCGTTGCGGAGGGCAGAATTCTTTATACCGGCGGCAAGCCCGGCGAAAGACCGTGCTGGGGTGCAGAAGGAGACTTGAACTATGACGTTGAATGAAACGGCAATTAATGGCGTTTTTGAAATAGAGCCCAAGGTTTTCGGCGATAACCGAGGCTGGTTTTATGAGAGTTATTCAAAAGAAAAATTCGAAAAGCTTGGCATAACAGTCGATTTTGTTCAGGATAACCGTTCTTTTTCAGCACAAAAAGGAACGCTTCGCGGTTTGCACTGCCAGACAAATCCAAAGGCTCAGTCGAAGCTTATAACCTGCCTTAAGGGTGCTATTCTCGATGTTGCGGTTGATATCAGAAAAGGCTCTCCGACCTATCTGAAATGGGTTGCCGTTGAGCTTAATGAAGAAAACAAAAAAATGCTTTTTATCCCCAAAGGATGTCTTCACGGCTTTGTGACTCTGACGGATAATGTTGAGGTAACATATAAGGTGGATGAACTTTATTCTCCCGAAAACGACAGAAGTATCCGTTTTGATGACTCTGAATTCGGTGTTGAATGGGGATGTGAAAGCCCGGTTCTGTCCGAAAAAGACAAAAATGCGCCGCTGTATGCAGACAGCGACGTTGACTTTAATTTTTAAAAAATTTCCTGCATAACAGCAAAGTTTCGGCTCATAATAACTGTGAAAAGAAATTAAGGAGTTGAAACGAATGCTTGATAAAATTTCACTGGCTCTTGTGATAATCGGCGCCCTCAACTGGGGCAGCATCGGTCTGTTTCAGTTTGACCTCGTCGCATGGATTTTCGGCGGTCAGGGAGCAATTCTCAGCAGAATTGTTTACACCCTTGTTGCCCTCGCGGGCATCTGGTGCATTTCCCTGCTTTTCAGAGAATCGGATGCTATCGTCAGAGCCGAATCAGACGATATACAGTAAAACAAAAACCGCTGACTGATAAAAGTCGGCGGTTTTTTGCGATCAAAAGTTTTCGGTAAGTAATAATCAAATATAAAACTGTGGCTTTGTTGTTTGGGCTTCTTCTGATGAGGAAGCTGTCCGTAGGACTGAAGGAGAGATGATTTTGCGTAAATAAGCGAAAACATATGGCTTCGAACTGTTCTCTCCCTCCGTCTTTTGCTTCGCAAAATCCACCTCCCTCGTCAGAGGAAGGCAAATAAAAACTCTACAAAAATCGTGTCAGTTTGTGATTATAAAGAAGTTTTTAAAGCAACATAAGTTACAACATCCGTTGTTAAATCGGAAACACAATTTTCTCTCGGAACATCATATCTTTGACTACGGACAGTGTTTTTTATTATTTTCCATCCCTCAAAAGTTTTGTTAAGTATTTCAAGAAGCCCTTGTGTTTCAAGATTAACCTCAAACTGCGGAACAAGCTGTTGACCGTTTTCCTTGTTAATTTCGGTTATCTGTGAATTAATAATCAGACAAACAATACCGTTTCTTTTTATTCCTTTGCTGATTTCTGTCAGCTTATTTTTAAAAGATTCAACATTGTCAACGTGTTCTAATGCTGATACAGCGATGATTAAATCGTAGCTGTTTTCGGAAATGCTGAAATCATCAATGGAAGAAACAATACCGTTTATTTCGTTTTCAACATCGAATTTTATGCTGTTGTCGTTGAGCTTCTCAATTGCAAATTCAAGAATATCAACGCAGTCAATTTTACTTTTGTTTTTGAGCTCTTGTGCAAGAGCTATACAGTTTCTTCCGACACCACATCCCAAGTCCAGAATTTTAACCGACTGATAATTTATAAAATTAGGAACTAGATCCATAACGGTTTTAACGGGTTTTTGAAGCCAACTGCCGTTTTCAAAAAGCTTTGCAGTGGAATAAATTTCAATATGCGATGCTTTTTCTGCGTTTCGGATTGAGTTTAAAGTTGTATTGTCCATTATTTCTTCTTTTTTAACCTCTCGCATAACTCTCTGTCAGGAGTTACCCACATGGTATTATAAGTGTGATAAATAACCTTGCCGGGTTTTGCACCTGCAGGTTTTTTGAGTGAACGTACCTCTGTGTAGTCAACGGCAACCTGCGAAGATTCTCTGCCTCCGCTGTGATATGCCGCGAGAATTGCCGCCTGGCGGCAGGTAAGCTCGGGAATAATATCACCGTTTCCGATAACAACAACATGAGAACCGGGGATTTTTTGCGTATGGAACCATGAATCATCCTTTGCGGCTGTTTTGAAGGTCAGCATATCGTTCTGAACATTGTTTCTGCCGACTAAAATTGTGTAGCCGTCATCTGAAACATATTCCATGGGAGGCATAGGCTTCGTTTTTTTTGATTTATCATTTTTTGTGCGTTTGAGATAGCCTTGCTCATAAAGCTCGTTTCTGATTTCGGCAAGCTCCGTGTAGCCGTCTGCGCGGTTAACCGAGTCGATAACCGATTCAAGATATGCAAGCTCCTGCTCGCTCTGCTCAATAAGCTCGCCGAGCATTTTTTCGGCAGTTTTTGCCTTGCGGTATTCTTTGAAGTATTTCTGAGCATTTGCGGAAGGAGAAAGCGCAGGATCTGCGGCTATGCGCGCAGGCTCGTTATTGTTATAGAAATTTTCCAAATCATAGAAAAGCGAGCCTTTTTCAAGGCGATACTGATTGGCGAGAATCAGCTCTGCATAGATTCTCAGTGTGTCTTTATCGGCGCATTCTTCAAGTTCCGCCTGCCTGCTCTGAAGCTTTCTTGCGGCTCTGGCGGCGGCATTGTTAAGCGTTTTCAGAAGCGATTGGCTGCGCTGTCTTGTGCGCTCGAAACGGTCTTTTTCATAGTAGAAATCATCAAGAAGCTGCGAAAAGCTCTCAAAGGTTTTGGCGGATACCGTGAAGCCGTATTGTGTTATATCCGAGAATGTGAAATCAAACGGCTTGATGCCCTCTCTGATGAGCATTGTGGGCGTGCCGTTGCCGTTTAACAGCATTTCTTTGATTTCGGCAAGCTTCGATGCCAGCCTTTTCTCGTTGTATTCGTTCATTTCGTTTGCGGCAATGTCTCCGCCACAGGCGAATGATGCAATCTCACGGCTCACAAGCGGCGAAACGCCTTCAATTGTTTCAAGCACTGCGCCCGAAAGATGTTTGCCTTTGCAACTTTTAATTCTGTCAACAATATCTTTTATATCGCAATTCGTTATTTCTGTTTTACCTTGACGGGGCGGAAGCTCATATTTGAACAGGGGCATAATCTGCCTTACCGACGACTGTGAAAAATCAACGCGTTTGACCGCATCAACGATTACACCTTCAGAATTGACAAGGATAATATTGCTGTGTTTTGCCATTATTTCAACGCAGAGAGTAAAGGTTACCGCATCTCCTATTTCGTTTGTGCCCGCAAGGTCGATGAATATAACTCTGTCAAGTCCTAGCTGGCGTATATCGGTTATTGCTGCACCCGTCAGATGCTTTCTGAAAAGCATGCAGAGCATCGGCGGCGTTGCAGGGTTTTCGGGGGCGTTCGCAGTTAAGTGAAGCCTTGGGCTGTTTGCCGAAGCGGATATAAGCAGGCGGTATGCACCTTCTCTTGAACGCAGATGAAACACCAGCTCATCCTTCGATGGCTGATGTATCTTTTCAATCCTGCTTCCGACAATATATTCCGAAAGCTCCTGTTTTAATAAATTTAATGTAATTCCGTCAAGGGGCATAGTTATTCCTCATTTGTAATATTTCACGGGTGATTTTTGCGGTATTATTTCAACCTTACACTCGAAATTTTCTTTCAGTTTTTCCGCGAGAACCGCAACAACGGGGTTTTCTGTTTCAAAATGACCCGCCGCAATAAGAGTGAGACCTGTTGAATCGGCTTCAAGAAACTCATGGTGTTTTGCTTCGCCTGTGATATAGGCATCGCATCCTGCTGCCGCAACATCATGCAGGAATTCTCCGCCTGCACCGCCGCAGAGCGCAACTTTTCTGATGGTTTTGTTGCTGCCCGTAATTGCGACACTTGTTGAAAGCTTGTTTGCAACGAACTTTGCAAGTTCATCGGCAGCCGTTTCTTCGATTTCGCAGATTCTTATCATCTCTGTTTCGCCCGTTTCCGATAAGGGAACGGCATTTCCAAAACCGAGAGCATCTGCAAGCGCATCGTTAACGCCGCCCTTTGCGATGTCAAGCGAGGTGTGAGCGCATATTGCGGAAATTCCGTTTTTGATAAGAAGAAAAGTCGGGTCATCGGCAAAAACGGTTTTTATTCCTCTGAATATAACGGGATGATGGCTCACAATAAGGTCGATGCCGTTTTTTGCTGCATGGTTTACAGCTTCCTTTGTTATGTCAAGAACAACGCCGATTTTATTGACTTGGGCATTTCTGTCGCCGACAATAAGACCGCTGTTGTCCCATTCGCATTGTTTTTCAAACGGTGCAATGCTGTTGATATATTCAAAAACCTCTTTAACTGTCGGTTTGCATTTCATTTATGATTTCCTCCATTTCGGAAGCAACTTTTTCAAGATATCCTGCATTTTCTGCAGAGCCGTGGAGCCTTTCGGCTTCGTGCTTGATTTTTAGCCTTGATAAAATATTTTCAAGATAGAGCTTTGCTTCGGGTTTTCTGCTTTTCGGCAATTCTCCCGTATATATGTAAGAAACAGATTTTTCGATTATTTTGCCTGTATATTCCGCGGCTATTGCGCAATAGAGCTTGCCGCCGTCAATGCACGCGTCTTCAAATAAAATTTCAAATCCGTTTTGAACAAAAAATCTGCGGATATCCTCTGCGTGAGATTGCGGCTGAACAATGATTCTTTTCGAAGCGTCTTTGAGCCAGTAAGCTCTTGAAACAAGCTCTTCCATAAGAGTTCCGCCCATTCCGCACATGATAAAATCATCGGCTTCAAACGGTTCAATTTCATCAAAGCCGTCAGACAGGCGCAGGGTGATTTCGTTTGCGATTCCGTAGTGGTCAACGGTTTTTCGAGCATTATCAAGCGGACCCTTGCGAACATCGCACGCAAGAGCCTTTGGCGAAATGCCGTTTAAAACAAGATAGGCGGGGAGATAGGCGTGGTCCGTGCCGATATCGGCAACGGCGTTACCCCGACGCACCATTCTCGCCGCCATGAGCATTCTTTCAGACAGATTAAGCATTATTTCGCAAGGAAAGCGTTGATTTTTGCAATAAGCTCGTCTGCGTTAACGCCGTGGACCATGCAAGCCTGAGCAACGGATTCGTTTCTTGCAGAGGGGCAGCCGAGGCAGTGCATTCCCATTTCAAGGAAGAAAGGAGCAAGCTCGCGGTTAGCGTCAAGAATTTCGCCGATTTTCATATCTTTGTTGATTTCAGTCATTATTAAAACATCCTTTCAATAAAACTATAAGAATAGTTTAGCACAATTATTTTTAAATATCAATAGTATTTGACATTCTCGCCTTGACATTGTAAAATATATAGTTAGTATTTATGGTTCAAGGAGGGCGGATATGAAAAGCTATGATTTGATTGTTGTCGGCGGATGTTCGGCGGGTATTGCCGCAGCGATAAATGCAAAACGCATTAATCCTGCGTTGAAAATTGCGATTATCGAAAAGCTGCCCAGAATAGGCAAAAAGCTGCTCGCTACAGGCAACGGAAAATGCAACATTACCAATGAAAATGCGGCAGACCATGATTATGTCGGCAAAGATTTCGCTTCATATGCGCTTTGTAAATATTCTCCCGAAAATATAACCGAGTTTTTTTCTTCGCTCGGTTTGGTTTGCTATTCCGATTCCTGCGGCAGGGTTTATCCCGAGAGCAACACCGCCGCTTCGGTGGTTGATGCTCTGCGCTTTGAACTTGAAAGGTTGAAAATTGATGTTTATTGCGAAACTCCCGCAACCGAAATAAAGCATAAATCCGATTTCGTTATTAACGGCGAATTCATTTCTAAAAAACTTATAATTGCCGCTGGCGGTAAATCATCTCCGTCACAAGGCTCAGACGGCAGTGGCTATGCTCTGGCAAAGATGCTCGGCCACAGCATAACAAATCTCTATCCTGCGCTTGTGCCATTGTGCGCTTCTCCGGAAATAACGAAGCTGATGAAGGGTGCAAGAGTCAGAAACGTAACGCTTACACTTAAGGGAGATAAAAAAATATTACAGACAAGCGGCGAAATTCTTTTTACGGATTACGGATTATCGGGAATTGCCGCAATGGAGCTTGCCGCTTCAGCACAGAAACATATCAACGATGTAAAGGGAAATCCCTTTACTTATGTTGATTTTATGCCGGATATGGGCTATAAAGATCTTGTTGGTTATCTGATGAAACTTAATAAAATCAAAGGGTTTGTAAACATCGACAATCTTTTGACAGGCATTCTTCCCAAGACAGTCGGAATTGCCGTTTGTAAAGCTTGCAACCTTTACAAATCTGATAAGATGATTTCCGAAATTAACGAAAAAGATATTCGTAAAATCGCCGAGAAAATCAAAAGTTTTCCGCTTGAGGTTACGGGTTCAAAGGGCTTCAAGGATGCTCAGGTCACGAGCGGCGGCATAAAAACAAATGAGATTGACGAAAAAACCATGCAGTCAAAAATATGCAAAGGCTTATATTTTGCCGGCGAAATTATTGATGTTGACGGCGGCTGCGGCGGCTTTAATCTTCAATGGGCTTGGGCATCGGGTATGCTTGCCGGCGAATTAAACGAGGTATAAAAATGATTAAGATAAATGAAATTAAACTGCCTTTGGACAGCGATGAAGGTGCGCTTCGTGCAGCAGCGGCAAAAGCACTTCGCTGCAAGGAAGATAAAATCAAATCTTTGCAGATAACAAAAAAAGCGGTTGATTCAAGAAAAAAAGATAATATTTTCTTCGTGTATAATGTTGCGGTTGAAGTTGATTCTGACGAAAATGCTGTTGTTGCTCATTCGAAGAATTCAAAGGTTGAAATCGGTGTTCCTTATAAATATGAAATGCCCGAAATAAGAAGGACAAGTGTTTTGCGTCCCGTTATCGCGGGCTTCGGTCCGGCAGGCTTTTATGCGGCACTTATTCTTGCGCGCGCAGGGTTTAAGCCCCTTGTTATTGAAAGAGGCGCAGATGTTGACACAAGAACAAAGGATGTCAACCGCTTTTGGACAACGAAAAAACTTAACACCGAAAGCAATGTTCAATTCGGCGAGGGCGGAGCCGGAACTTTTTCCGACGGCAAGCTGACAACGGGAATCAAAGACCCTCTTTGCCGAAAGGTTGTTGAAGAGCTTGTTAACCACGGTGCACCCGAGGAAATTGCTTATTCTTCAACCCCGCATATAGGAACCGACAGGCTCGGCGCGGTTGTAAAAGCCTTCCGCGAGGAAATTATTTCTCTCGGCGGAGAGGTTCGTTTCGGCTGGAAGCTTACGGATTTGATTATTGCAAACGGCGTTATTCAGGGGATTACCTGCCGTAATCCCGACGGTGGAATTGAGGATATCGAAACCGATACGCTTCTTCTCTGCATCGGCCATTCGGCAAGGGATACCGTTGAGATGCTCTATAAAAACGGCATAAAAATCATGCAGAAGCCTTTCTCAGTCGGAGTTCGTATCGAGCATCCCAGAGAAATGATAGACAAGGCGCAATACGGCTCTTTTGCGGGTCATCCCGCTCTGGGAGCGGCAAACTACAAGCTTGCGTGCCATCCCGAACACGGCAGGGGAGCTTATACTTTCTGTATGTGCCCGGGCGGAACGGTAGTTGCCGCCGCTTCGGAAGAAGGTCATGTTGTTGTTAACGGTATGAGCGAATATGCGCGCAACGGCGAGAATTCAAACGCCGCATTGCTTGTCGGCATTGAGCCCGAGCATTTCGGCAGCGACCATCCTCTTGCAGGTATTGAGCTTCAGAGAAAAATTGAAAAAACCGCTTTTGAACTCGGCGGCGGCGACTACAGTGCACCGTGCCAGACAATCGGCGATTTTTTGAACAACACTCCGTCAAAAAAGCTTTCTTATGTTAAACCAACATGTGCAACAGGCGTTACTCCGGGCGATATCCGCATGGTATTGCCTGAAAAGGTGACAGATATCATGGCTCAGGCAATTGTTAAAATGGATAAAAGCCTCAACGGCTTTGCTCTGCCCGACGGTGTTCTGACCGCTCCCGAAACACGTTCATCAGCCCCTGTCAGAATTCTTCGTGATGACCTTTATCAGTCAAACATCAGGGGTCTTTATCCCTGCGGTGAGGGCGCGGGATATGCGGGCGGAATTGTATCTGCGGCGGTTGACGGAATCAGATGCGCCCATGCGGTTTTGATTGACGAAAGCGATGAGTGGTGAGAATATGGAAACAAGGCTTGAAAAGCTCACCGACGAACAGCTTGCGAAAAGAATGTCAGAATACATTTCAATTCTGCAGAGCATAACGGTCAGAGCGGAATATTATTCAATGGGGCAATGCCCCGAAAAGGAAAGAAACGAGCTTAACGCCGATTATGTGAAAGTCAGAGACGGTATACGGGAAGATTTGAATTATCTGAACTATAACAAAGATAAAAAAGGCAGCAAGCTTTTGTGGGATAAGTATTATCCGTCGGTAAATGAAGCGGCGGCATGGGGGCTTTATGCGGACCCCGAAGGTGAATTCGACAAGGAATATTTCAAAAGCGTTGATGTTGCCGAGGAAAAACTGACAAAATATTATTCATATGATTATTGGCGGATAATTGCCGAAGAATAAATCGGTTTCAAGTATTGAATTCTTACAATTGAAGATATATAATTAACCAAAACTGAAAGATGAAGGAGAAAATTTTATGTCCGCTGTTATTCCACTGACTTTTTGGCTGCTTTTTGCAGCTGCAATGCTTATAAGTGCCATAGGTTTTTATAAGTATGTTTATTTCATCTCACTTGGTTATGGTTTTTCAATCGCAGGTCTCGGAGTGCTTATGCTGTTTTTGTTCCGCGAATCATTAAGCGCAGGAACAATTATTGCATGCATTCTTTTCTTGATTTACGGCATACGTCTCGGCGGTTATCTTCTTATCCGCGAAGTGAAAAGTGCCGCTTACCGCAACAGTATGAAAACCGAAATAAAAGACGGCAAAACCATGGGATTCGGCGTTAAGTGCGCAATCTGGATTACTTGCGCGGCACTTTATGTGACACAGGTTCTTCCTGTTTTCTATCGTCTTCTTAACGAAAAAAAGACCGATGCGTGGTGCGTTGCGGGCGTTGTAATAATGGCGTTCGGAATCATTTTTGAATCTGTTGCGGATTGGCAGAAGAGTCAGGCTAAGAAAAAGAATCCCAAGCGTTTTTGCGACACGGGATTATACAAAATTGTTCGTTGCCCTAACTATCTCGGAGAAATGATTTTCTGGACGGGAGTTCTTATTTCAGGCGCCAATGTGCTTTCGGGTGTCGGTCAGTGGGTGCTGGCTTTGATTGGTTACATAGGCATAATATTTGTTATGTTCAGCGGTGCTCGCCGCCTTGAACTTCGCCAAAACAAAAACTACGGCGATGACCCCGAATATCAGGCATATGTAAAGAGCACACCCATTATGGTGCCGTTTATTCCTCTTTACAGTGTGGCGAAATATAAGTTCCTTGTTGCTTAATAAGCTATAAATAAAGGTGAACCTCATGAAAAAACATCGTGAGGTTCACCTTTTAACATATTCTGCACCCGATATATCATATAATCAACTAAAATGATTGAATTCGGGGGATTTTAATATGGATAACGATTTTCAGAGCTTTCAGCGCGAAGAAAGGGATGAATACAGGAGCAGATTTAAGTTTGCGGATGAGGATTCTCAGCCGAGAAGAACCAAAACAAAGGCGAAAGAAAAAAGCAAGACGGATTATCTGATAAGGCTCATTTTACTTCAGAGCGCGCTGAGCATTCTCATTGTTTCGGGCGTTTTTCTTGCATCAAAAATCAGCCCTAATCTTTTTGCACAGATAAAAGAGGATTACGGCAGAATAATGCAGGAAAACATGTCTGTCGGCGATATTGCGGGCGAGCTGAAAAATGCGGCGGAATTTGTGTTCAGACCGATTGAAACAACCGAAGTTGCAGAGGATGAGATGGAGGATTCGGCAACCGTTACGCAGATTAATGAAGATTTTTCTGTCAGCACATATGAGGTAACGAGCGATGAAACGGGCGAAACAATTGCTGTCGGAGAAATAATTGAAAACGGCTCGGGCGGCGACGATATTGAGATGAAGCAAGCTGCAAAGGGCACTTCTTTTGCGGATTATTACGTCAGCGTTGACCCTGTTATACCTGTTGAAAACGCTCGTGTAACTTCGCGTTTTGGCTACAGAACCCATCCGATAACGGGTAACTACGGCTTTCACACTGGTCTTGACCTTGCCGCAGCCGAGGGAACTCCGATTTCGTCGGCATTTTACGGTAAGGTTGCCGAAACGGGCGAGGGTGATGCATGGGGCAAATATGTGCTTATGGAGCATTCGGAAAACTTCGCAACATTTTACTGCCATTTGTCTGAGATATATGTTAAAGAAGGCGCGGTTATCAGGCAGGGAGAAACTGTTGGTCTTGTGGGTTCAACCGGTTGGTCAACGGGCCCGCATCTTCATTTTGAGGTC